>DASWLJ010000235.1:0-14440 GCA_036396185.1 Bathyarchaeia archaeon
CTATCTCCCACCACGACGCCCCTGTCAGGCCTAGCACCCAGGCACTCGTAGCACGCCTTTAATTGGTCAGGGTGGGGCTTCATCCTGTGGGCCGCGTTTCTCCCGATGACAGCCTTGAAGTAGCAGTCCAGACCCAGAGTCTTTAGGGCTTGTTCTGCGGCTTCCTGGGAGTTGGACGTACACACGCCCATAGGTGCCTTCTTCTCCATTATCCAGTTCAGGGCTTCTATGCAGCCAGGCATGGGGGAACAGCCGGGTACTCCTTTCTCCTCATAGCCGTGTAGGATCGCGTACACCTTGTTCTGGATCAGGTTAGCCTTCGCCGCCCCCAGTTCAGCCCGGTTAATCTCCCACAACTCTTCAAGCATACCAAATAGACCCTTACCGCTGCACGCTTCGACATCCTCCTGGCTACACCCCAGAGTGACGTAGGCCTGCGCTATCTCGCCTTGAGCCCGCCTCCAGTCCACATGCTCACCCAAGTTGATGAGCGTGGCGTCCAGGTCGAAGACAACCGAGTCGAAACCTAGGGTCAAGACGGTTAGCATTGTGCGTCAGCCTATTTATGGTGTATCCATGCTCTAGTTCACTGAACCTTTTCAGTATCATAGATTCACAATCCCTTTTAACGCTGGACAATGGTTGAGACCAGCGGTTTAGCTGGAGGATGATGCACCTGGACGTCGGCGACTACAGGGTTCTCCTAGTTGAGGACAACGTGAACGACGCCAAGATCATAAAGAAGTACTTCCAGAGGCACAGCCAATCCGTCATCATAGACTACGCTCCCTCCGCGGACCAGTGCTACCGGATGCTCATAGAGAAGGCGTACGACCTCATCCTCCTGGACCTCAACCTCCCGGACAGCAACGGCCTGGATATTTTGAGGGAGCTGCGCGAGCTCGATATACCAGCCCCCATCATAGTCGTGACAGGGGAGACCGATCCTGCCCTCATGGTTAGGGCGGAGGAGGGTGGAGCCGCCGACATCGTTCATAAGACGGCTGAGGAACTGGGCAGGCTACCAGTTCTAGCCTTGAACCGCATTAAGGAGTTCCAGGCGCTCTACCTCAAGAGCCGCGAGTACAGGGAGAAAAGATACGAGCTCTACAGAAGCAAGCCTATCAACGATCTCCTGAAGACCATGTACACTAGGAACCTTAGGTACGTGGCCCCCGTGACCCGGATAAGCCACGGGTCCAGCCTCGACCACGTGCCTGGGTTGGCTCCAGGGGACAGGTTGCAGAAGATACTCAACCTCCTAACCCACTATAGGGTCCTGTACAAGACGGCTGTAGGCATGAGGATTGTCTGCCCGAAGTGCGGCTCCGACGAAGTGTCGCCCGCGTTCATGTGCCCGAGCTGCGGTAGCGAGGTGTTCGAAAAGCGTACGCGCGGCTTCTTCCTATGCAAGGGCCTGTGCGGGCAGAGGTTCACCGAGATGAAGACCGTCTTCGGGTGCAACAAGTGCACCTCTAGGTTCACGGAGGCCGACGCCCACTATCAGGCGAACTACATATACTCGCTGAACGAGGACTTCAGGCCAGAGGTGGCAGAGGCCGTGGCGGGTGACGAGGCCGTGTTCTTCGGAAAGCCTGAGACCGTCAACGTGCACGCCTGAGAATGTGGAGCCCCGGGCGGGATTTGGACCCGCGATCTCTTGCTGTTTGGCCCACAGCAGGTGCTTGGGGTTACCAAGCAAGCGCTTTGGCCAGGCTAAGCTACCGGGGCGCGGTTTGCACCACTAGGATTCCTTGTCACGTTTTTTAATCTTGCCCCTGATATGTGTGCCTAGGTTACACACAAAATATCATCTACTGTTCTATAACAGGCTTAGACGTCAAGGTGTTGCCGGGTAAAAGAGAAACTAGTAGATGGGGGCGAAGACGTGAAAAGAGGCAGTTTTAAACGCTCTCAAAAAATGTTATCTAACATTAGATCCACTTTCACGTACCTCTCTAGAAAGAAATTTGGGGTAAAAGCACATATATTTATATACTCAGAAATTTTATCTTTTGGTGGACTGCATGGAGATGGCGACTGTTAACAGGCGGCGATCGGAGGACATTAGTAGGTTGATCCAAGTCGCTACTTCGGACGCCATGAGGAAAAATAGGAGGATAGAAACCGTCGATCCCATCCTCAGAGCCGGTAAAACTCTGTTCCCCACCATGCCGGAGAGGGAGCTCATCGAGTACGCACAGACTGCGCTTAGAATGATCCTGTCCGAACCCCAAAGCCTATCCTACCAGACAACTCTACTGGTGCACATGTAGGTCCGCCAACTCAATCGCTTTCTGCATGTTCGCCTCATCGGTTCTTCGGTCATCCACGGGCGTCTCCATAACCATGGGCTTCTCGCTGAGCCTAGACCTCAGGATGTTCCTGAACCCTTCCTCGCCTATGGTGCCCATGCCGATGTGTTCGTGCCTGTCGATTCTGGAACCCAGCACACCCAAGCTGTCGTTCAGGTGGACGAGGTGAAGATTTTTCAGCCCGATGACGTGGTCGAAATCTCGGAGTGTGGCCTCCAGGCCGTTCCTTGTCTTGACATCGTATCCCCGTGCGTAGGCGTGGCAGATGTCCAGGCAGACGCCCAGCCCCAGTTTGTCCGCCCCATCCATGATGCCCCTGATCTCTTGGAACGTGGAGCCAACCTCGTTCCTCTTTCCGGAAGTGTTCTCCAGCAGGATCATCGGGCCGCCACTCACCTCAGCCACATCGTTTAGGGCTTGGACGACTCTCTGTGAGCCCGCCTCGTAGCCTGTGCCCAGCGAGCTACCGAGGTGGGTCACAAGGTATTGTACGCCGAGCAGCTTACACCTCTCGGCCTCCACTCTTAGGGACTCCACCGACTTGCGGTAGACATCGTCTCTGGGCGACGCTAGGTTCGGGAGGTACGGCATGTGCCCATAGACTGGGCTGATGCCGGACTCCTCCAGCCTGGACCTGAATGCCTGTATTTCCTCGTCCCTCAGCTCCCGGTGCTTCCACATTCTGGGGCTCCGGGTGAACATCTGGAACGTGGTACAACCGACCTCCATGGCCCGGTCCACAGCTCTATACAGGCCGCCCTCGATGGAAACGTGGAAGCCCAACCTCATAAAGTCCACTGCCACTCCACGATAGTTAAAATGAATAGTAAAAAAGGGGGTTCAGTCTACTTGTTGGGCACGCCTAGGACCTGTAAGACTCCTAACCGCAGCATATTCTTCTGGGCGCTCTGGTTCCTCCACTGGATGGTTACCGAGTGTGAGCCCTTGCTCACAGATGAGGCGTGGAAAACCATGGTGTAGCCCTGGGGATTGTACTGGCATATGGTGAGCTGAACGTCGTCAGGCTCGGCTGGGGCCCCGTCAACCAGAGCCCTGTAGAAGATGTGTGAGTAGTCGCCTGGCATCTGAAGGTCCAATAAGTGCTCCGTCCTGGTGCTCAGAATGATGATGAGCGAGCTATCCTCGTGCACGTAGATGCTGAGTGACATCTCGGGTACGTCGGACCATTCGATGTATGGCTCACAGTCGTGTCGCGTCGTCGTTGTGGGCACGCTTTCATAGATCAGGGCCGGCTTTGGAATGAGCATGGGCACAAGGCTCGGGGCGTAGGTCATGACGCCCACGGTGGAGGCCGTGGAGATCGCTGAACTCAACAACACTATGGCGACTATCTTAGCTATGGTTAATGACGACATGTGTCGCTGTGAGTCTGTGAGGATTTAACCCTTATTAGAAAAGGGTGGAGGTTAGGCGTACTTCTTGACGGCCGCCTCAAGAATATCCATGCCTGTGTTGAGGTACTCGTCCTCGATGGTTAGCGGCGGGTGCAGCCTTATCACGTTGTTGTAAAGCCCCGCCTTCAGAGTCATTAGGCCCTTCTGTAGGCACTCCTTCATGATCTTGCTGCTGGTCTCTGCGTCAGCCTTCTTGCTCTTTCTGTCAGTCACGAACTCCATGGCAAGCATGGGGCCCAGCCCGCGCACCTCGCCGATCTTCTCATACTTGCCGTACATCTCGTCCAGACGCTTCCTCAGCTTCTTGCCCATGGCCGCGGCCTTCTGCGGAATCTTCTCTCTCTCCATGATCTCTATGACCTTGAGGGCCGTGGCGCACGCGATAGGGTTGCCGCCGTAAGTGCCTCCCAGGCTGCCCGGGTAGATGTCCTTCATGAGCTCGTCCTTGGCGACCACGGCGCTCAGCGGCAGACCGTTGGCTATTGCCTTGGCCAGGGTCATGACGTCGGGCTCTATACCATAGTGCTCTATGGCCCACATCTTGCCGGTGCGGCCGAAACCCGTCTGCACCTCGTCGATGATGAGCTTTATGCCGTGCTCGTCGACCAGCTTCTTCAGCTCCTTGAAGTAGTCGAGGGGAGGAGCGATGAAGCCTCCTTCGCCCTGCACGGGCTCGGCGACGATGGCGCCGACGGTCGCGGGGTCCACCTGGGTCTTGAAGAGGCTCTTCTCGATGTGGTGAACACAGGCTAACCCACAGGCGGGGTACTCCTGGTGGAAGGGGCACCTGTAGCAGTAGGCGAAGGGCGTGAAGTAGACGCCTGGCACGAAGGGGTCCAGGCCCACCTTGTAGGGGTCCCACTTGCCCGTGAGGGTCATGGCCATGTAGGTGCGGCCGTGGAAGCTGTTCTCGAAGCTTATCAGGTTCTTGCGGCCCGTGGCCTGGCGCACGATCTTCACGGCGTTCTCAATCGCCTCGGAGCCGCTGTTGATCATCATGGCCCGTTTCGCATACTTGCCCGGCGTGATCTCTGTCAACCTCTTAGCCAAGGCGAGGTACGGCTCGTAGTTAGCCACATGGATGCAGCTGTGAATCAACTTGTGAGCCTGGTCACATATGGTGTCCACGATCTCCTCGGTGCAGTGGCCCAGGCTGGTGACGCCTATGCCTGAGGTGAAGTCTATGAGGGTGTTACCGTCCACGTCCGTCATGACCGCGCCGTGGCTCTCCTTGATGGTCACGGGCTGGACGAGATAGACACCCGGAGGAACGTACTTGCTCCTCTGATCAATCAACTCCTTGGACCTGGGTCCAGGGATGGGCGTTATAACGTTAGGAACCTTGGGCATGTTCCATCGGCATTACGTATTAGCCTGGGTTAATAACCCTAACGGGGGAGAGAAAAAGGGCTGGCTACATGTGTGCAACTCTACATGTACCAGCATATTATGTATTGGACGACCCAGAAGAGGGGACCACAGTAGATTATTATCCACCAAGGCAGGATCATTTTTTTCACCTTACTCGGGGATGGGGTAGGTGAACCAATAATAGTGGTGTCACTGTCACATCGAATAACAAGTTACAGTGACAATCCGATATCTGCAGTAGGAAAAGCGTCATGTGTCCACACAGAAACGCGACAGTATAATATAATAGCTAAATGCAACCCAAAAAAAAGTTCACGTTCTGTACTGCCACCATCATAGAAAACGGGCTAGTAGAGGAAGGCGCACAGATTCCTAGACTGTATCATTATCAGATAAGTGGACCTAGGAGACTCACTGGATGAAGAGGGCCAATACGGCCTTCTCCGTGTGCATCCTGTTCTCGCCCTCGTCCCAGACAACGCTCTGAGGCCCCTCGATGACGCTGTCCGTCATCTCCTCGCCCCTGTACCCGGGCAGACAGTGCATGAAGATGGCTTCCTTCTTGGCCAGCTTCAGGGTCTTGTCGTTGACCTGGTACTTGGCGAAGGCCTTCTTCCTCTCCTCTATGTCCTTGTGGCCCATGCTATGGTATGTGTTGGCGTAGACCACGTCGGCGCCCGTGAATGCCTCCTCCAGGTCGTCCGTGACAACCATCTGGCTGCCGCCCTCGGTGGCGTGCTCCTCAGCGAACTTTGTGATCTTCTCGTTTGGCTTCCAGCCCTTGGGCACAGCGACGTACATGTCCATGCCCATGATGCTGCTGCCGACCATGAGGCTGTGGCAAACGTTCCAAGGGTCTCCCACGTAGGCCACCTTGAGCCCCTGGAGCCTGCCCTTGTGCTCGCGCATTGTGAGCATGTCGGCGAGCCCCTGGCATGGGTGGGTGAGGTCCGTCAGCGCGTTGATGACTGGGCTGTCCATGTACTCGGCGTACTCCTCGACGATGTTCTGGCCATAGGTGCGTATTACGAGGCCGTCGCAGTACCTGTCGATGATGCGGGCAGTGTCCTTGATGGGTTCGCCCCTGGCCAGCTGCATCACGTCCGGCGTCGCGTAGAAGCTCTGCATCCCAAGGTGTGCTATAGCAGCCTGGAAGCTGAAGCGGGTCCTTGTGCTGTGCTTCTCGAAGATCATGGCTATAGTGCGGCCACTGAGGTACTCGTGTGGCTGCTTCATCATGCGCTGCCGCTTGAAGTCTGCGGCGACGTCAAGCATGTACGCGATCTCTTCCTTCTTCCAGTCCATGAGGGTAAGGAAGTCCTTACCTTGAAACCGGTACTTGAAGCTCAATGCGATTCAGGAGAATAGGAGAGGGATGAGGGTTTAAAACTAGCGTTTAACCTATCTGGGACAATTATAGGCGTCGAAGCCGTGGTTGAAGTATGTGTGTGCGGCAGCCGAGTACTAATGGTACCATTTCGCTGGAGGAGACGGCACCCGTTCGCGACCATAGCAGATAATGGTACCATTATTCCGCTGAAGAAATAATGGTACCATTTTCTGTGAAGTTAATCCATCCAAGTCTCATGAGCTCCTCCTCGGGGCACCCAGATACATCTCCATGGTCACCCAGTCAAGCTCAGGGTAGTCAGGCCTGCCAGGGCAGTGAGACTCCAGCCTATACAGGACTCTGAATAGAAGACACGCGTCGTCGAAACCCTTTCTGGAGGCCACCAGACACTGCAGCATGACCCTCACGGATTCAACGACGGGCTAGACCTCGGGGCCCAGTATCCTGTGCCTACGCTCTCGGAATGGTACCATTGCACTCGCGGATAAGAAATGGCACCATTATCCGGATTTTCTCTATGTGCCGTAGGCCCAAACGGTGTGGTTACGGCCAGTGAAGCCGGGGTAGGATAATGGTACCATTATCCCTTCAGCGCAATAATGTTACCATTTTCAATTGAGTATAACCCTCACGCACATGAACCTGGGCTACTCACCGTGTCGCCTTCCTCTCCCAGACCATCTTCTGGTCGGGGTGCTCCTGGAAGAACCTGTCTATTATCTGGTCGCATGTGCCCTGAGCCCTGAGCAGCGTATCCTCCACGTCGATGGTGGTGAGCTCCCTATCCCTCTTAAGGAATGACCCGTTGCAGACGACGTTATCTATGTCGGCGGGTGCCCCGTAGAGGAAGACGCTGGTGACCGGGTCCCTCGTCGGCGTAAGGTAGGGGTTCATGAGGTCGAAGGTGATTATGTCGGCCTTCTTCCCGGGCTCCAGGCTGCCGATCTCTGCTTCCATGCCTAGGGCCTTGGCTCCTCCCATGGTGGCCAGCCACAGCATCTCGTAGAAGCTGGGCCGCGCCGTGCGCCTGCTGTCGTTGACCATGCCCAAGTAGCCGCCCACCTTTCCGGCCCGCGTCATGACTCCGCTCCTCTGCTTCCTGACGAGGTCGCACATGTCGTGGTAATAGTCGTCTGTGCCCAGGCCCACGGGTATCCCCATGTCCAGCCAGTCAACGAGGGGGCTCTCGACGCTGTGGCAGTGGAGTATGGCCACCCCCGTCTCCCTGATAAGCTGGAAGTCCTTGGCCGTCCCGTAGGTGAGGTGGGCGCCGCTCAGCTTCTCATCCATTACGCCCAGGTCGTAGAGGTGCTGGGGCGGCGTCTTACCGAACAGCTTCTGCACCTGCCTGTACTCCCTGGTGCTCTGGCTCAGGTGGGTGGTCATCCTGAGGCCGTGCTCGTCCGCGAACTCCTTGCACTCCAGGTATACGTCGGGCAGAACCATGTCCGGAGCCTTGGGACACATCAGCGTCGTTATCCTCCCCTCGGCCTTTCCATGCCAGTCGTAGTACAGGTCCTTTGCCCGCTTGACGGCCACGTCCCTCTTCTCGGGCAGGTACTCGAAGACGCCGTCCCTGAGCCTCTCCAGGTCAACGTGCTCTATGTCCCCGGCCATGTGGCACCGGTTCCCGGCCTCGGCCACGGCCCTAGCGTAGCCGTCAGGGTAGGTATAGATGAGCATGCTAGTCGTGCAGCCCCCGTATATGAACTCGGCGCACGACGCCAGGCCGAGGGCCTCCATCTGCTCCGGCCTCCTATAGCCCTCCAGGGGCAGGTTGGTCTCGAAGAAGTCGCCCATGAGCTCGTAGACGCCCCTGAAGTACTGCTGCAGGTGGCTGTGGCTGTTGACGAACCCCGGCATCACCAGGTGGTGCCTCGCATCTAACACGTACTCTGGGTCGCGGACCCTGAGCCCTTCCCCGACCTCCGTGATCCTGTCGTCCACGACGTGTACGTCGCCCTCCCGCAGAACCCTATTACCGGCGTCCATGGTGACTGTGAAGCCACCCTTGATCAGGATGTCAGCCAATGCTATCGCCCAATGTAATGGATGGTTAGAATAAAAGATCAGCAGGGAGCGCGGCTAGAGGGGCCTCATGAACTCCCCGTAACCCGGCTTCCCAACGACCTCGCCGTCCTCGTAGACCACCCTGCCCCTCACGAGTGTAGCTACAGGGGAACCCTTGCCCTTCATGCCCTCGTATGGCGTGATCTTCTGGATGGTCTGCAGGTCCTCGCCCCTGATGTGGAACGGCTTATTCAGGTCCACGACCACCACGTCGGCGTCCGATCCCAGCAGCAGGTCCCCCTTCCCGGGGTAGAGGCCGTTGATCTGCGCCGGGTTGCTGCTGAACACCTCGACGAGCCTCTCTAGGCTGATCAGGTCCCTGTTCACGGCGTCCAGCATCAACGGCAGCGTCGTCTCGATGACGACGCCCCCGCTCGGTGCCTTGAATATGTTGTCCCAGCCCAGCTCCTTCTCCTCCTTCGTGTAGGGTGCATGGTCGCTGGCCAGCACCTCGATGACCCCCGAGTTGAGTCCCTCCCAGAGCCGCAGTTGGTCATCCTTCGACCTGAGCGGCGGGTCGACCTTGGCGTAGGGGCCCCTCTCCTCCATGGTTTCGCGGGTGAAGAGCAGGTAGTTGGTGCTGGTCTCACCGGTCACGTACTGACCGCCCGCCTGAGCCCAATCCAGAACGTCCACGGCCCCCGCTGTGCTCATGTGGCACACGTGGAGGTGGGCCCCCGTCTCCCTGGCGAAGGCCACGCACCTCTGGACGGCCTCCACCTCGGCTATGGCCGGCCGGAAGTCGCAGTGGGCGAGGGGATCTGTCCGCCCGCTTGCCTCCGCCTCCTTCATGTAGCTGTCGACTATGTTCTGGTTCTCGGCGTGCACCAGCAGAGGGAGGCCTAGGTCGGCCAGCGTCCTCATGTGTCGGAGGAGCGTGTAGTCGCTGGCGGCGAGCTCCTTGAACCTGGCGATGAGGAAGCTCTTGAACCCGGTGGCCCCGGCGTCGGCCAACGCTATTATGTTCTCAGTCGGTATCTCGCCAGCGCCCCCGATGAACGCGAAGTCTACCAGGCTCTTCCTACCGGCAATCTTCTTCTTCTCCTCGAATGCCTCCACCGTTACAGTCGCGGGGATAGTGTTAGGCATGTCCACGACTGTGGTGACGCCCCCTGCGGCCGCGGCTCTGGTCCCTGACTCGAAATTTTCGCGCTCAGGGAAGCCCGGGTCCCTCAGGTGGACATGCATATCGATCATCCCCGGGAGCACCATCTTCCCGGAGGCGTCGATGACCTTGTCGGCCTTAGGCTCGCCGGACCTGACCATCCCAATTATCTTGCCTTCGTCTATGACTAGGGAACCCTCCAATATCCCGGAGGGCGTTACTAGCAGTCCGTCCTTGATTACTACGTCAACAGTCAAACCGAGACACAGCAATATGAGCGATTATAAGGGTTATAGAGGTTTCGTGAAGAGGAAAAAATGTGGGAGCTACTGGTCTGGGACGATGATCTCTGGCCTCAGTGCCCTTGACCTGATCTGGGTCGTCCCGTCCAGGCACGCTAGTCTACCCTCAACCTCCCTGAAGAACTCGAACGCCTTCTGGTCGATGGGGTTCACCCCGAAGCCGCCCAGCAGTATGAGGGTCAGCCCCAGTTCCTCGTGCCCCGTTATACCCAGGCCTATCTCTCGGCCCAGGAAGTATGTTAGGTCCTTCTGGTCCACGCCTCCGGCGACGACGCCTTTTACGCCGACTCTCTGGGCGGCCTTAAGGGCGTCCAGCGTCACCAGTGAGCCGCCGACGACCACCGATCCGCCGTAGGATTCTTTTATGTCTGAGGAGGTCAGAGGCGTGTCGGGGTCTTCCGTGGCCACAGTGATGGCTCCCCTCGCCTCCCCGCCCACACCGAACACGCCCTCGACCCTGAAGCCGTTGGCCTCGACGACCGCGCCCTCGCCTTCTATGACCTCAGCCACCTTACCCGGGACGTGGGCGACGACCTCGACGGGGAGCGGGTTACCCCTAATGAGGACTCTGCCGGACCTGTAAGCGAAGGACTCGATGACACCGTCCAGGGGCGAGCGAGCCACCTTGGTCTGCCGCCCGAAGAAGCTCCTCTTGATGGCGATCACCTCGTCCTTGTCCACAGCGTCGCCCACACCCTTGAGCATGTAGTCCCTCGCCTGCTCTGGGTCCACATCCAGGTAGCTGTACACTTTCAGCTCCCGGATGTCGGGGTTGGGCACGATGCACCTGGCTATGAGGGTGTCGGAGCTTACAGCGTCGCCGACTTTTACAAACACCTCTCCGCGCACAGGGATGCGGCGCTCCTTCCTTATGAGGGAGGCTTTCATCGTTGTCCCTCCGGTGAAGCGATCGGCTGGCGTGTCGGCTCGATGAGCGTCAGCGGCTTGTTTGGGCGCTCAAGCGGCCTGCCTCTGGCGTCAAATATGACGCCCAGGACGCCTCCCGCCACCTTCCTCGTGGCGGGTTTGCCTCTGCCCGCGCCGATGTCCATCTTGAGGGGCTGCACAGTGATGTCCATGGTTGAGTCGTCTCTGAGGGGCATTACCCTGATCTCCCCGTACCTCACCGTGTGCTGTACCTCGGCGCCGGTCTGATCCGTCACTATCAATTTGAGGGCCTCTTCGCCGTCCCTCATCTTTCCTCGGGGAGAAACAACTGTGCCCAGGCTCTTGATGCATCTATTCAGGAACAGGTCTACGGCGGAGCCCTGGTCGTGGCCGTGAAGGCTACCGATCTGGGCCATGACGCTTGAGTCGTCCACGTAGAGCTCGGTGAAGCCCTCCGGCTGCAGGGAGTCTATGAGTATCATGGCTGACTGCTCGTAGCCCTGCGCCCTGAACACGTCCCCCTTGCCTATGACGGCTTGGGTCCTCATCATGTCGATATAAGTGGGCTCGAGGGCCTGGTTGAACAAGTCTGACAGGTTTCTATCTATGTGGACCCCCTTTAGGCGGCTGGCTATCTCCTTGTGCTGCTCGACACCGAGCCTTATGGCCTCCCTGGCCACCGCTGCCTGGATCAGCTCCTCGTCCTTCGTGTGGCTCTGGGGTTGATGCACGAGCATGTTTCCCACTATGTTCCTCAGGGTCCGCTCGTCCATGGTGGGGGGCAGCCACCTCTGCACGTTGGCGATGCCGGCCTCCTTGACAACGTTGCTTATGCCGTATGTGAGCCCGACGCCGGCGTTCAGAGACCTGTTGAATAAGCCGTTGTAAACGGAGTACACATCGGTGGTCTCCCCACCCACGTCCACGGCTAATAGGTTGACTCCTCTGTGCTGGGCGTAGGCGTAGATGATCTTACCTATCGTGGCCTGGGTGGGTATGATCCTCTCACTGGTCCACTCCCGCAGCTTTCCGTAGCCGGGTGAGTGGATGATGACGTGCTCCATGTAGGCGTCGTAGATGCCCTCCCGGGCGGGCCCCAGGTTCTCCCTGTCGATGAAGGGCCTCACGTTATCCACTGTCTTGGTTGCGTAGGCGTCTTCGTCCAGTATTCCAGTGATCTCGTCCCTGATCTCCACGTTGCCTGCGTAGATCAGAGGCAGCTGGTACTCTGCCCCGAACCTGGGCTCCACGTCCGAGTCCTTGATGATCTTGGCCATATCCAGAACCTGGTTTTTTGCGCCGCCGTCGATGCCGCCCGCCAGCAGCAGGATGTCCGGCTTGAGGCTTCTCAGAGCCGAGATCTTCACGTAGGGTGGCCTGTTATCGTCCACGGCGAACTGGTCCATGAGCAGTGCGCCCGCCCCTAGGGCGGCCCTCTGGGCGCTCTCGGCGGAAATGCTCTTGATGAGCCCCGCCACCACCATGTGTAAGCCCCCGCTGACGCTGCTTGAACATATAAGAGGTATGGATGGCGTCGGCCTCCCGGACTGTATCAGGCTCTCACCGGTCTTGGACTCGATCTCGGCAATGGCGTTGAGCACGCCCACCGTGACATCCAGCTCCGGGGCTTCTACTGTTGTAGGGGCCTCACCTGTGCCCGCTATCCCATATTTGCCGTCGATTTTTTTGAATAGAACCGCTTTGGTCGATTTGGTGTTTACGTCGATGGCGAGGATAGACCCGTTTTCTTCACGTATGCCCATCTCTTTCACACCTAGGAGTTACTGTTATGTTTGATTCAAACAGGCTCCTAATTTGTAGCAGGACCTGTAAGTTTATAACTACATCGTTTTAATATGTAAACAATGTTTTAATGTTAAAACAATTATTTTATTATTGATCGATTATGGACGGAGAGCCTAAGATGATCCAAGCGATCAGCAGAGACGCCTTCAAGCTGCTGGAAGACGAAACGCGTAGACGCGTCGTGTTCATGCTCAGGGACAGCCCTATGACCGTGAAGGAGATCGCCGACCAGCTGGGACTGACACCTCAGAACATATACCACCACATGAACAGGCTCCAGGACGCCGGCGTCGTTGAGCTGAGCTACGAGAGGCGTAACGGCCACATGATCGAGAGCTACTACAGCGTTCCGGCTGACACGTTCATCTACAGCGACGACGTGATCGAGGAGAAGCCCGTCAACAGGTTCATGAACGTCCTTTTCGGGTTGAAGGAGATGGGTGTCCCCATAGAGTCGGGTAAAGAGAACGCGTTAAGACTGGAGGAGCTCGACAGGCGCTACCAGTCCATGTTGAGTAGCCCCCCTAACCGCTACGAGGTCTGTGAGACGTGCAGCTTCAGCGGCTTCTTCATGAAGCTCGGGCCCATGAATCCGCTTCAGCTGAACAAGATACTTTGGTACGGTAACCTGATCAGGATGAGCGACGAAGAGTTCCAGGGGTACCTAGAGAGAATAGGGGAGATCAGGGGCTTCCTCAGGTCCATTGTAGAGGAATAGCTACCAGGTGACCCTGTAGGGCATCTGGTTCAGGCACACCGGGTTACCCTTGGTAACCAGCACAACGTCCTCTATGTGGCCCTTGTAGCCGGTCTTAGGGTCTCTCCTCTGAGGTTCATAAGTAAGAGTCATTCCAGCCTTCAACGGCAGGTTGTCCTCCTCTATCTCCCCGAAGTTGGTGGCGTGGGGCATCGTGTAGTCGTGGACGTCCAGCCCTATCTGATGTCCTGTTCGCGGCATGGGCTCGAACCCCAGCTCGGCGTTGATCTCGTTAGCCTTACCCAGCACCTGGTTGCCTGTGGCGCCCTCCCTGATGCTCTTGATGCCCTCCACCTGGGCCTGCATGGCGCGGTCCATGTATTCCTCGGTCCCCTTCTCCCAGGTTACGTGCCAGTTACGGCCCATGTCGCTGCAGTACCCTGTCTCTACCCTGACGCCCACGTCCAGGCTGAGTGCGTCCCCGTGCTTCAGGTGCTCCGTCTTATTGCCCTTGATAAAGCCGATGCTGCTGTCGAAGCTGAACTCGTAGGCGCCCAGCTCGATCATGTTGGCGTCCAGCTCCCTCTTCATGTCGGCTACGCTTCGGCCAGGGCTTGTCTCCTCTATGAGCATCATGAAGGCGGCCTCCGTTATGCCGATGGCTCGCCTGATCTCGCTTACCTCGTACTCGTCTTTGATGCTTCGCAGCCTGAACACGTGGTCGCTTATGTCCCTCTCGGGTGTCAGGGGTACGCCCAGCTCCCCGGTCATCCTGTGAGCCATCTGGGCGCTGACGGTGGAGAGGTCGAAGCACACCTTATCAGGGCTGTAGGGCTTCAGGGCCTCAAGAGTGCCTCTGATGTGGTGGCCCTTCTCCTGCCTTATGGCTATGACCTTGCTGAACTCGCCGCTCGCCTCCACCCTAGCTGCGCCCCAGTGGGGCGTCACGAGGGTCGTGTCGCCTCCCGTGTCCATGATGAAGGTCTGGTGCTCGTCTCCCAGCGCCATGGGGAGCACGTAGATGGTGTTACCGGGGTTCTGCCTTATGACCTCGTTGAAGAACACCGCCGCCTCGAAGCCGCGTTTCTCAGCCTCCTTTAGGACGGATTTTCTTCTTCTA
>DASWLJ010000236.1:0-2721 GCA_036396185.1 Bathyarchaeia archaeon
GCGTCGCCTTGGTGGAGATGGAGCTCGTCTACATGAGCCAAGGACTAGAAGATAGACTCGTCGAGGATCTCGCTACAGTCGCGGCACTACCAGGCATAGAAGTGCTTCCCCTAACTCCTGACATAGCAGTGGCGGCAGCATACCTCAGAGAAACGCATAACCTCAGCTTCTTCGACTCGCACTACGCGGCGACATCACTAGCCAATGACGGCACAATAATATCATTCGATGTTGACTATGACCGAGTTCCAGGTCTCACGAGAATAGACCCCGCCGATGTATGATGAAGCCACCGCATATCGGACGACAACCCATTGCCCACCTTGAAAAAACTAATAACACGCCATAATGCGTCTGATACCATGGTCAAACAGCCCCCAAGACCCTTCATCGACGAGACCGACCTCAACAACTCCATAGCCGACACACAGCACATAGCCGCAGGAATAGCCCTCCCCATATACGAGGAGATACAGCTCAACAACACCGTCCTCAACCTCGACCGCGTCAAGCGCTACCTCACCCGAGCCGACAAGATCGCCGTGATGCCCTGCAGCTGCCGCACCAAGCGCGGACCCTGCCAGCACCCCGTCGACACGTGCCTCACCCTCAACGACGCCGCCGAAATGTTCGTAAAAAACGGCCGCGCCCACGAGGTCTCCGCCGCAGAAGCACTGAAGATCGTTGAGGGAGCCCACAGGGCCGGCCTCGTCCCCATGGCCTACATCAGGACCGACACGCCGAGGCCCGAGGGCGTCAACTTCATCTGCAACTGCTGCAGCTGCTGCTGCGGCCCCCTCGGCGTAAACCTCAAACTCGGAAAACAGGTCCACCTACTCAAGTCCATAGCCACCACAACCACGGATGAATCAACGTGCATCTCCTGCGGGGCCTGCGTGGACAGGTGCCACTTCGGCGCCAGGAAGATCGTCGACGGGAAACTCGAGTACGATAAAGACCTCTGCTTCGGGTGCGGACTCTGCGCGAGCGTCTGCCCGACCAAAGCCATATCCCTGATCCAATTACTCTAACGCCTAGACCCCTGAACAAGTTTCTACAGGCGTCTTTATCACAAGCGCCAAGCCTCACCGCGGAACACGCCACCCGACCCCCAAGCCCATTACCTAGCACCGCAGACGCCTCACCACCCGGAGCACCGGGCAGGAACATCCCCATGGAAGCTAGATGAACTTCACCAGGTACATCAGCAGGACGCCGAGGCACATCAGGGAGAGCTGAACCAGGCTCCGACGCACATCCTTCACGTCCTGAAGCTCCGGCACCAGGTCCGAGCCCGAGATGTAGAGGAAGTTTCCGGCCGCGAACGGCAGCAGGAACCCCGTCAACCCCTCGACGAAGCCGTACAGCGTCAAAGCCATAACGGCCCCCACCACGGCCATGAGAGCCGAAGCCAAGTTGAACAGCAGAGCCCTACGCGGCGTAAAGCCGGCGTAGAGCAGCACCCCGAAGTCGCCTATCTCCTGCGGTATCTCGTGGAGTATGATCGCGATGGTCGTGGTGACCCCAAGCCCCACCGAGCTGAGGTACGCGCCGCCTATTATCAAGCCGTCTATCATGTTGTGAACACCGTCCCCCACCAGGTTCACGTAGGCGAAGCTGTGAGGATGTTCATCGCTCGTGGGGATGTGGCAGTGCCTCCACTGAAGACACATCTCCAGCACGAAGCTGCAGAAGACGCCCAGAATAATGTAGAGGGAAACCGCCTCAGCGGGGAACTCTCCGTAAGCCTCCGGCACAAGATGCAGAAAGGCGCCTCCCAGCAACCCACCCACACTGAATCCCACAAGATAAAGCAACTGAGACTTCTCCAACTTGAAGTTCAGGAAGAGAAAAACAACTCCAACTAAACTTACGAGGCTGACCAGCAGGACGCTGACAAGCGCATTAGCCCAGACATCGAACAAATTTAACGCTACCGGCAATACCCTAAAGCAACACACCTTATACAGATATCGCAGAAAACCCTGCTCGGAAGCAGGGCAGATGATCGAAGCAATGCGAGAATAAGCGACCCTATGTGTCAGGCGACAGCCTTCAGGCTCTCCTTCAGCCTCATCAACGCCTGGACGCGGGCGTCACCCGTCCTCAGCCGGTACACCACGGACACCTTCCCCACCCTGCAGTCCTCCACCAGGCCACGCTCCACAAGCTCAGGCATCACCGGCGAGACGCTGCCCGGATTCTTGTTGATGCGGCGGGCGATCTCCCTGAGGTTCATCCACTGGCAGGGGTCCTCCAGCATCATGTCCAGCACCATCAGGAATATGCTGGGCCCCAGCAGCCGGCTCAGGTGGTCCCCCATGAGTATGACTCACGCACCACGCACTAAAAAAGGTTCACGACCATAATAACATTTGTTTACTATATCAAATATTCGTATAAAATACCAAAAGAATAAATATCTCGCCCAGCAACCCATCAACCATGAAAGCGCTCGTGATATACCACAGCCAGGAACACGGAAACACCGAACTCATGGCCCAGGCAGTCGCCGAGGGCCTCAAGGAATCCGGCCTCCAGGTCGTCACCCTCAACACCAACGAGGACCGCCTAAACCTCACCACCTACCCCCACTTCAGCTGCGTCGCCATAGGCACCCCGGACTACTTCAGCTACCTGGCCGGCGGCCTCAAGATGTTCCTCGACGACCACTACATTGAGGAGCAGAAGGGCACCCAGGGCCTCTTCGACAAGCCCATA
>DASWLJ010000237.1:0-2686 GCA_036396185.1 Bathyarchaeia archaeon
CCGGGGTGGGCAACTGCTGCTCGGCCCTGGTCCAGGGCGTAGAATACTACAGAGGTAACGACAAGCTCGGTCTGCTCCACTCCACGCTGGGCGGGTACGGTGTAGGGGACATCAGGTTCGTGGCGGCCTTCGACGTAGACCAGAATAAGGTGGGCCTTGACCTGTCTGAGGCGATATTCGTGGAGCCCAACAAGGCGCCGAGGTTCATGGGCGTGGGGCGCGCAGGCGTCAAGGTCCAGATGGGGCACGCCCCTGACCACGTGGAGGATAACTCCATGAGCCGCATAGAGATGGCTAAGGGCAAACCCGTGGACATAGCCAAGGCGCTGAGGGACGCCGAGGCGGAGGTTCTCGTGAACCTAATCTCGGGTGGCTCAGATAAAGGTAGTAGACTCTACGCCGAGGCGGCCCTGAAGGCCGGGTGCGGGTTCCTCAACGCGACCCCGTCGGGCATCGTCAACGACCTGAGCCTCTCAGCGTCCTACAGGAGGGCCGGGCTGCCCTTGGCGGGGGACGACCTGATGAGCCAGATGGGGGCCACGGCCGTCCATATGGGGCTCCTGGAGTTCCTGCACAGCCGGGGCGTCCACGTGGAGGAGAGCTACCAGTTGGACGTGGGCGGCGGCTCGGAGAGCATAAACACCCTGGAGAAGAGCCGCGACTCCAAGAGGCTCATCAAGACCGAGGCCGTGAAGAGCAGCGTCCCCTACGACTTCCCCTTGGTCTCCGGGTCCGCCGACTTTGTGGACTTCCTTGTGAACGGTAGGGACAGCTTCTTCTGGATCAAAGGAACCTACTTCGGGGGCGCGGGTTTCACCATGGACGTGAAGCTGAGCACCGAGGACGCCCCCAACGCTGGGGCTGTACTCGTCGACTCGATAAGGGGTCTGAAGATCGCGATGGATAAGGGCGTAGGCGGCCCCGTGGAGCCTGTGTGCGCCTACGGGTTCAAGAGGCCGCCGAAGCGGTACAAGATAGCTGAGGCGTACCGCCTGTTCAGGGAGTTCGCCGAGGGTTAGCATTGAACCTAGTCTTCGTGCTCGGCACCGCGGGCTGCGGCAAGTCCACATTCACCGCCAAGTTCACCAGGTTCCTGGAGTACAACAGGGAGGACGTTATGGCCGTCAACCTGGACCCTGGCAGCATCATTCTGCCCTACGCGGCCAACGTTGACGTACGCGAATACATCAAGGTGGAGGAGCTCATGGAGGAGTACGGGCTGGGCCCCAACGGGGGGCTGATGCTGGCCCACGACATGATGGCGGGCATAGTCCAGCAGCTGACCAACGACATTGAGGACTTCACCCCGGACATCTGCATCGTGGACACGCCGGGCCAGATGGAGCTTTTCGCTTTCCGCGACATAGGTGCACAGATAGCCAAGGAGCTCACGGACGCGGAGAAGGGCGTCATATACCTCTTCGACGGAGTCTTCTGCAGGGACCCCCTGAACTACGTTATGAACATGTTCCTGGCGTCCGCCATCAATACTAGGTTCCTGCTTCCCCAGTTCCAGGTCATCAGCAAGACCGACCTTCTGGAGCCGCATGAGCTGGAGGAGATCATGGGCTGGGCCGAGGACCCGTACCTCCTGGAGGAGTCCATAGACACAAGGCTCACGGGGCTGAACAGGATGATCAGCCAGGACATGATCGAGGTCATAGAGCGCCTGGGGGTCGAGTTCTCGCCCCTACCCGTCAGCAGCACCACCAACGAGGGCTTCAATGAGCTCTACGCTGACCTCATGAGGGTCTTCACCGACGGAGGCAAGTTCACGCCCTAGCCGGAGGCCAGGGTCTCACACAGGACGTTGAACGCGGCCTCCCTCCACTCGTCATCGTAGCTCTTCACGTACACTATCCCCCGGTCCCCCTGCACCTGCCCGCTCCTGAAGTCCACGCTGTTGTCGCTCATCGCCTTGTAGATTTCTGTTATGTCCTCGAACATGACGTCCGACACCACAAGGGGTACGTGATCGTAGCCGTTCTCGTCCAGGATGGCGCGCCTCGTCTTCCCGTACCTGTAGATGTCGTGGCCCAGCCTGAGGTTGATGGGGTGGTGCTCCCAGAAGACGCGCTTCAGCGGGAAGAAGTCGAAGTGGTTGCCCCCCACCCTGTACTCGTGGTGGACCTTGCTGGGAGGTATCCCCAGGTGCTTCAGGTACCTGTAGCACTGCACCTCCTGGTAGCTGTTAAAAAACCTGTCATCGTAGACGTACCCGTTTCCAATGGGCTCAGCCTTCAACAACTCGGGTTCCTCGACGAGAAAACGGGGGACACTGGGTTCGGTGGAGGGTTGTCGTTGGGAGAAGAAAGGAAGCCGTAACATGTCCCCGTGTTCTCTCGAAGTAACTGATGCCTGTACTAGTAGTTAATACTTGCCTGTATGGGTTCAACGGAGAAAAATATGATCGAAACCGTATCGCTGCTGGCACATACATTGGTCTCAACATTTAGAGACATTCTATCTGTGTCTCGACAAAGTGAACACCTCTGCTGTAGACGGGGTCCTGCGCCATGCATTAGGCGTCGCCCGTGCGCATGAGCCTCTTCTCGAAATCATTAAAAACGTGGCCCACCCACTCATGTTTGAATCAATTTGACTCTGTACCTTACACAGGAAGATGTCCAGAAGGTACTGGACATGAAGAGCACCCTGGAGGCCGTGGAGAGCGCCTTCAGGGAGA
>DASWLJ010000238.1:0-4920 GCA_036396185.1 Bathyarchaeia archaeon
ACATCGCTCTGCTTGATGAGGTCCTTCACTATCTTCAGGGCCTTGGGGTCCTTCAGGTTGAGGGCGACACACCTCTTGTTGCGGTCCAGGTAGTGGAAGGTGCTGCTCATGCCTCCGAAGTGAGGTGGGTAGAGGCGCGTCATCTCGCCCCACGGGGGCTCGATCTTGATGACGTCTGCCCCCATGTCCGCCATAATCATTGTGGAGTAGGGCCCGAAGTACACGTGCGTGAAGTCGATTATACGTATGTCATCCAGCATACCCATACCTTGTTCACCGAATCATCTCAAGGAATGGATTAGCCCTCTTAAAGTTTATGCGGAACCATCTGGGAGCCCCGGAGAGGCTAGGCTCCCGACGCCTCGCCCTTCACGGAGACCACGATCCTCCGCAAAGGGATCGTTTTACCGGACGCCTTCAGGGCCAACTCAGCGATCCTGTCCAGGCCGCTGCAGCAGGGGACCTCCATGTGGGCCACAGTTAGGCTGCGGACGTCATTAAGTCGCAGTATCTCCGTAAGTTTGCCCACGTACGCCCGGGTGTCGTCGAACTTGGGGCACCCCATCACAACGCTTCTGCCTCTCAGCAGCCCGGCGTGGAGGTCCGGGTACGCCACGGCGACACAGTCGGCCATGAGCAACAGGTCGGCGTCCCTGAAGAACGGCGCCTTGACGGGCACCAGATTCAGCTGCACGGGCCAGTGGCGCAGGGTGGAAGCCTTAGGTTCGTCCACGCGGGCCGCGGTCGCCGCTTCGATGCGCTGGGTCTGGCTTGAGGGGCAGCCGCATGCGAGGGGCTCCCCGCCTGTCAGATGTTCGTGGGCGGCCTCCTCGCTGAACTCGGGGGCCTCGCGCTCGACTATGCTCATGGCGCCCCGTGGGCATTGGCCCAGGCAGGCGCCGAGGCCGTCGCAGTACACGTCGCTGACGAGCCTGGCCTTGCCGTCCACTATCTTGAGCGCGCCTTCGGCGCAGTTGGGGACGCATTTGCCGCAACCATTGCATTTGTCTTCGTCTATCTGAATGATCTTTCTCCTCGCCACACGGACCACCTATGAAGATAATCTCATATGAGAGATATTTCATTCATGGTTTTAAATCTTCCTATGGACGGAAGCCTAAAAGAATATACACTCAGCAGCCAAAGTACAGGAGATGTCCTCCAAGTCCCATGGACGCCTAGGCAGGCTCAAGGAGAAACTGAGGAGCATACCGGGCAAGGTGAGAAACCTTCCCAGGACTATAAGGGAGGGCGTCCTGGCCTACGAGGCTAGCTACAGGAGGGGCGTCGAGAAGTTCGGTTTCTGGTGGAAGGTGTTCAACTGGAGCATGTGGCTCTTCATACTCACCTTCGTGTCGATGGCCTTGATAGCGTTCATCATCTACCTGCCCCAGAGCCAGTTCCTGCGGGGCCTCTAGGCCAGCTTCCACAGCTTATCCCCGACGTAGTGGAGGTTCTGGATAACCTTGCCCTTACGGGACGCCTCGATCTCGGCTGAGCTCTTGAGAGCCCTGCCCACGGAAAGGGCCTTCCTGTGGGTCACGTCCCTCACCACCACGATGTCGCCCTCCTCGAAGCCTCCCGTGATCTCCTTTATCCCTGGGGCCATGATGTCTGCGCCGTTGCAGACGTAGGGGATGGCCCCCATGTCCACGACCACGGAGGGGAGGCGGTCAACCTCGACGCCGCCGAGGAAAGGGTAGATGCCGTTCACGTCCCTTATGAAGGCCATCCTGTCGTCCAAGATGTACACCTTCTTGTCCTCGTAATCGGCCTCCTCAGCCTTCTTCACGCCGGTTACCCCGAAGAGGCTTTCAAGCTCGTCGAGGAGGCCCCTGGCGTCCCTCCGCTTCATGGACTGTCGTTTACGTAGCATGGTCTAGGGAGAATACTGTTAGGTGGCTTAAAAAGGGGTTAGAGGCTCGCCTTGAAGGCCTTGAGCCTCTTCACTGCTTCCTTGAGGACGGGCACAGGCTGAGTCAGGGGCACCCTGATGAACCCGTCGGCTCCGAAGTTGTTGCCTGGGCTCAGGGTGAGGTTCTGGCTGTCCTTGAGCCTCTTCAGGAACTCCTGGGAGCTGAAGCCGGTGTCCCTGGCGTCGAACCACGCGTAGAAGGCGCCCTCGAACAGGTGGCACGGCCAGCCGAGGTCGTCCACGGCCTTGCAGAAGTAGTTGCGCCTCCTCTCATACTCCTTGCGGCGGTCCTCCACGTACTGGAAGTCGCCTCTGAGGCACGCGATTCCGGCCCTGAAGACGAACGTTGCGGGCCTTGGGGCGACCAGGCTGGTTATCAGCCTGGCCTTCTGCATGTACTTCTCTGGAACTATGTCGTAGCCGAGCCTCCACCCCGTCATGCTGAAGCTCTTGCTGAAGCTCATGATGCCCAGGGTGCGCTCCTTGTAGGCGTCGCTGAGTCCCGCTATGGACACGAACTTGTTGCCGTCGTATACGTAGTGGAGGTATATCTCGTCTGCGAGTAGGGCGAAGTCGTGGTCCACGGCCAGGTCTCCCACCGTCTTCAGCTCCTTGGCATTGAAGACGGTGCCCGTCGGGTTGGCCGGGTTGCATAGGAGGGCGGCCCTGGTCTTCTTTGTGACGTGCTCAGCGATCTCATCCACGTCGGGGTGGTAGTTGGTCTCCGCCTTAAGCGGTACCATGTTCATCTTCACACCCATACCATCGAAGATCGTCTTGTGGCCCGCGTAGTAGGGCGTGAACATGAGGACCTCGTCCCCCTCCTTGAGGACGGCGGCGAGGGCCACGTATAGGGCTGCGCTGCTCCCGGCCGCGGGAAGCACGTTATCGGGCTTATACCCCACCCCAGTGAACCGCTTATAGTAGTCCACCACGGCCTGGGTGAACTGGTCAGGGTACTCCGTGTAGTGAGGGTAGTGGGTGTTCTTCCCGCCCTCGATGATGCCCTTGAGGGCCTCATTTATCGCGTATTGGGGAGCCTCCGCGTCAGGGTCCCCAGCGTTAAGAACTATAGGTTCCTTGGACAAGGTGAGTCACACTCTCATCAAGTGCGTCACATCTCCTATTTAACAGTCTAGGATTACCGGCGCCGGTCTGCAATTCAGTTGATCTGTTATGTACCTGTGATACCGAACAGGTGTAGACAATCCTTTAATTAGATTCGGTTAAAAGCTGCACCGTATGTCCGTGAGGCATTCCAAGTACCAGACCTCCATGCAGATCCTGAGAACCATCAAGGAAGGTAGGAGCTCACTGATGGACATCATGGAGTCCACGTACCTTAACAAAAAGAAGGTCAAGGACGTCATAGACCAGATGTTGGGCCAGGGCTTCCTGGAGCAGGAGTACAACGAGAGAGGGCAGAAGGCGGACTCCTACGGGGTCACCAAGAAGGGCGAAAAGACTCTAGGGGAGTTCGAGAAGGTGGAGGCGCTCCTCAGGGAGCACGCCCCCGAGATGCTTCTGAAACCATAAAAAAGGGGTTCTTAGAGTAGGAAGCCGGCCTTCAGCGGGTCATCCGGGTCCACGACCACCTGGTTGAACCCCGTGATGTAGGCGTACGCCTTAACGTCAGGCACTATGGCCTTGTACTTGCCAACCTTGGTCTCCTTGGCGATCTTCCCGTACATCAGGGTCCCTATGGTGGACTCGAACACCATCTCCTGACCCGGCTTCAGCTGCCCCTTGCCGTACATGGCCGCCATTCTGGCGTTGGTGCAGGTCCCGGCGGGGCTCCTGCACGTCTGCTTGGGGCCGAATACGTTCCAGTGCCTGCTCGTGTATTCCTTCTTAGTGGGCTTTGTGTAGAAGGTGACGAGGTCCATGATGTTGAGGTGGGGATACTCGGGGTGGTCCACCTTGATCTTATCGGCTATGAAGTTCCTCATCTTCCAGCCCAGGGGTATCCACCTGTCCTTGGTCTCAAGGGTCGGCTTCAACCCGATCTTGTCCGCGTCCACGAAGGCGTACCAGAGGCCACCGTAGGCGATGTCGGCCTCCACCTCGCCGACGTCCGGTATGTCGAACTTCATGGTCTTCCAGTAGAAGCTGGGGACCCCCTGCATGTAGATGGCCTTGGCCACGCCGTCCTTCACCTCCACCTTGGTGCGGACCAGGCCGGCCACCGTGTCGAAGGTTATCTCCGTCACGGGCTCCTTCACGTCCACCATCCCTGTGTTCACTAGGGCCGCTGAGCAGCTGTACGTGCTGTCCCCGCAGGCGCTGAAGTACCCGTCGGTCCACAGGTAGATGACCCCCACGTCCGCCTCGGGGCTGCAGGGTTCCGTGAGCACCGCGCCCAGCATTCCCTCGAAGCCCCTGGGCTCCTTCAGCATGGTGCCCAGGAGGCCGTGGTAATGCTCCTTGAAGTAGTCCTGCTTCTCCTGCATGGTCTTCCCCACCAGCTTGGGGACGCCGCCCACCAGTATCCTGGTGGACTCGCCGCTGCAGTGGGTGTCGATGCACGAGACGTACCTACTGAACTTCAAACATTTGCACCTTGGTGAAACTATGTCCAAGACCCTTTATACAATTATCGGGAGACCCCGACAGAAAACGCTTGCAAACCATGGGCGGATGTGTACCTTATATGGTCCGTATGGAAGCTGATTAGGAGTGGATTAACATGAGCGCGAAGACTGTCTCTGTGTTCGTTTTAGGTCTCATAGTTGCTGGGGCCGTGTCGGGCGTCCTACTGATGGGCTACCAGTCACAGATCAGCGCCTTGGAGGCCGAGCTCGGCCAGCTTCAAGGGGAGTACGATACGCTGCAGGGGGGCTACGACCAGAAGGCGGCCGAGTTCAACAACCTGAACTCCATGTACTCGTCGGTTCAGAGCCAGAGGGATGCCCTTCAAGCCGACCTGGACGCCAAGGAGGGATACCTGAAGGAGGTGTCAACCGACCTGTCAGGGCTCTACGACCTTCTGAACAGCTATTGTAACC
>DASWLJ010000239.1:0-5344 GCA_036396185.1 Bathyarchaeia archaeon
AAAAGCTTGCCCTATCCTTGATGGTTTTATCCTAATAGGAGCTAAACATATATGGTTAAAGACAAGGTTGTTCTAGCCTACTCGGGCGGTCTGGACACTTCCATGATGGTCAAGTGGCTGCAGCTGGAGTACAAGATGGATGTGGTGACCGTCAACCTGGACGTGGGCCAGGGCAAGGAGCGGAAGGGCATCGAGGAGAAGGCCTGGAAGCTGGGAGTGGTCAACCACTACACCTTCGACGCCAAGGAGGAGTTCGCCACAAACTACATCTTCCCGGCGATCAAGGCCAACGCCCTCTACATGGGCACGTACCCGGTGAGCAGCAGCCTAAGCAGGCACCTCATAGCAAGCAAGGTTGTGGAGGTGGCCGAGATGGAGGACGCCAAGGCCGTAGCCCACGGGTGCACCGGGAAGGGAAACGACCAAGTCAGGTTCGACCTCACCTTCAAGGCGCTGAACCCTAAGCTGAAGATCATCGCGCCCGTCAGGGAGTGGAAGTTCAACAGGAAGAGCCAGATAGAGTGGGCCAAGGACCACGACGTGCCGGTGCCCGTGACGGCTGACAGCCCCTACAGCATCGACGAGAACCTGTGGGGCAGGAGCATAGAGGGCGGCCTCTTGGAGCACCCGGACAAGATGGTGCCAGGCAGCATCTGGGACTGGACCGTGGACGTGGAGAACGCGCCCAATGAGCCCGACTACGTGAAGATCGGGTTCCAGAAGGGGGTGCCCACAAGCCTAGACGGCATCCCTTACAAGCCTGTGGAGATCATCCAGAAGATGAAGCAACTGGGCGGGAAGCACGGCATCGGCAGAATCGAGCACATGGAGGACCGCGTCGTCGGCTTGAAGACTCGCGAGACCTACGAGATACCGGCCGCGGAGGTGATCCTGAACGCCCACCAGGACCTAGAGAAGATGGTGTTGACGCGTCACCAGAAGGCGTTCAAGTACCAGGTGGACCAGATGTGGGCCACGATCGTCTACCAGGGACTATGGATTGACCCGTTCAAGACTAACCTGGACGCCTTCATCGACAGCACCCAGGAGAACGTGACGGGCACCGTGACCATGAAGCTGTTCAAGGGATCAGCGAAGCCCGTGAGCAGGGAGAGCCCCTTCAGCCTCTACGACTATAACCTGGCCAGCTTCGACATCAACACCCACTACGACCAGGGCGACGCCGTGGGCTTCATCAACCTGTGGGGCCTGCCCAGCGTCTCCGCGTGGAACCTGAAGAGGACCGTGGCCGAGGAGGGCATCCGGGAGATGGGGAAGAAGGTGGTCCCCGTCCCCACGGGCGCCTAAGTTCCCCTCTTCATCAGTGACACTTTTATTCTCGCTGGAGCCCAATCTATCTCGGTAGCCCGAGGTAGTGTTTTGTCTCGCGAGGAATCACTCATAGAGATACTTGAGAGGGCTCTGCCCTTACCCCCCAAGATCATCGTAGGATACAACAAGCTGGAGCGGGACTTCACCAGCGGCGACCTGGCGAAGCTATGCGACGTCAGCAGGAGCTCGGCCAAGTTCTACGTGAACAAGATGGTGGACCTGCGGCTGGTCACCAAGGTGCCCCACAAGCGAATGTACCAGAAGTACGCCAACGCCAACAGGTTCGGCGACTGGATGAAGGACCTCATGAAGCTGGCGCTGGAGCCCCTGGAGAGCGGCTCCCTCAAGCTGCCAGAGGAGCCCGAAGAGGAGTAGCCGTGAGCCTAAGAGACCTGGCCTCAACCAAGAAGCCGCCACGGGAAAGGTACACCCGGAACCTCACGGCCCGGCAGGTGCGGGCCATGAAGAAGAGGGGCTACGACGCGGAACGGGAGCTGGTCCACATGCTAAGGGACGCAGGCTACGACGCCATCAGAGTGCCGGTCAGCGCCCCCAGCACCGAGCCCCTGCCTGACGTCTTCGCCATCAAAGGTGACAGCATCATAGCTGCGGAGGTGAAGGCCCAGGTCAGGTACGCCTACTATAAGCGTGACCAGGTGCAGAAGCTCCACGAGTTCCTCCACATCCACAGGATATACCCGAGGCGCTTCGCGGTGCTGGCGGGGAAGTTCAAGTATAAGGGCTGGTGTTTCGACTTGGCTGAGAAGGTGGACGACTTCACCTTAAAAATAGACCAGGGATTGACGTGGAGCGAGCTGCTTGCCAAGATGGCTTGAGGCCCGACTAACCGTTTAAATAGAATCTCTCCCAACTAATACTTGTATCAAATTAGGTGATGATCATGGTGCAGAAACTCGATTACACGAAGGCTAGGCGGAGGTGCCCCCCGAACTTTATATCATGCGAGAGCACCCAGGACTTGGACCCCCTAATCGAGATAATAGGCCAGGAGAGGGCTGTCAACGCCCTCCAGTTCGGCCTAGACATCAAGGAGGAGGGCTTCAACGTCTACGTGGCCGGGATGCCGGGCACCGGCAAGAAGACGGCGATCATGGCGTTCCTCGAGCAGAGGGCGAAGGGTATGCCGCCTCCACCTGACTGGTGCTATGTCTACAACTTCGAGGAGGAGGATAAACCCAACGCATTGAAACTTCCCAGCGGCATGGGTGTCCAGTTCAGGGATGATATAACTAAGTTCGTGGAGGACATGAAGAAGGCCCTGGTCGCAGCCTTCGAGAGCGACGACTACGCCACCCGCCACGAGGAGGTAACAAAGCAGTACGATGAAAAGAAGCAGGAGCTCATGAAGACGCTCAACAAGAAGGCGAGCGACGCAGGCTTCGTCCTCCAGCGGACCGAGATAGGGCTCCTCATGATCCCTGTGATCAACGGCCAGATGATCAACGAGCAGCAGCTCAACATCCTCCCCCAGAGCGTCAGGGACGATATCCAGGGACGCCGAAAGAAGCTGCAGGACGATCTCAGGAGCGCCTTCCGACAGTTCAGAGACATCGACAGGGACACGGAGGCCGCCGTGGAGGCGTTCAACAAGGATGTAGCTGAGTACGCGATGGATAACCTGATCCAGAGGCTGAGGGACAAGTACGGCCAGGTAACGGAGTGCATAGAGTACATAGAGGCGGTGCGTAAAAACGTTGTAGAGGAACTGGACTCCATTCTGGGGGCCCAGAAGCAGCCTGAGTCGCCCTTGCCCTTCCTCATGGGGCCGCCGGTGGACCCCACCTTCAAGTACAAGGTCAACCTCGTGGTGGACAACAGCAAGCTTGAGGGAGCTCCAGTCATCATGGAGATGAACCCCACCCACAGCCGCCTCTTCGGCGCCACCGAGAAGGAGGCCAGGTTCGGTGCACTGGTGACTGACTACACCATGATCAGGGCGGGTAGCGCCCACAGGGCTAACGGAGGCTACCTGGTGATCCCGGTTGAGGAGCTGGCCAGGAACCCTGGCAGCTACGAGACCCTGAAGCGCACCATCATGAACCAGAAGCTGGACATAGAGGAGCTAGCAGAGCGGATGGGGTACATAACCACCAAGAGCCTCCGACCCGAGCCCATACCCTTCGACGCCAAGGTGATCATAGTAGGTGAGTCAAGGATCTACTACATGTTATACCAGCTGGACCCGGAGTTCAAGAAGAACTTCAAGGTCAAGGCGGAGTTCGACAACACCATGGACAGAAACGAGTCCAAGGTGAAGCAGTACGCCCAGTTCATGTGCACCCTATGCAACAAGGAGAGCCTCAAGCACCTAGACTCCACGGGCATCGCGGCCGTTGTGGAGTACAGCAGCAGGCTCGCGGCCGACCAGGAGAAGCTGAGCACACAGTTCGCCGAGGTGAGCGACATCATAAGGGAGGCTGACTTCTACGCCAAGCAGAACGGCAGCTCGTACATAACGGAGGAACACGTCCGGCAGGCCGTGGAGGCCAAGGTGTACCGCAGCAACCTCATCGAGGATAAGATCGAGGAGATGATGGAGAGGGGCAGCATCCTGGTGGACACAGCCGGGGAGAAGGTGGGCCAGGTCAACGGCCTCGCCGTCCTGGGCACAGGGGACTACATGTTCGGTAAGCCCAGCAGGATCACCGCGAGCATTGGGGCCGGCAAGGAAGGCATCATAGACATCGAGAGGGAGGCTGAGATGAGTGGACCCACCCACACCAAGGGCGTCCACATCCTCACAGGGTTCCTCACCGACCGCTACGCACGCAGCCACCCACTCAGCCTCGCCGCCAGGCTCACATTCGAGCAGAGCTACAGCGGCGTGGACGGAGACAGCGCGTCCAGCACCGAGACCTACTCCCTACTCAGCGCCCTCAGCGGGGTCCCCATCAAACAGAGCCTCGCCGTTACCGGAAGCGTCAACCAGAAGGGCGAGGTCCAGGCCATCGGCGGCGTCAACGAGAAGATAGAGGGCTACTACGAGCTGTGCAAGTACAGGGGCCTGGACGGCAGCCACGGCGTAGTCATCCCCGAGAGCAACGTCAAGAATCTGATGCTCAAGGAGGGGGTGGTGGAGGCCATCAAGGACGGCAAGTTCAGCATCTACCCCGTGAAGACCATCGACGAGGGCATAGAGGTTCTCACAGGCGTCCCCACCGGAGAGAAGATCGACGACGAGTGGACCCCCGGCAGCATCAACGAGAAGGTGCAGAAGCGCCTCGACGAGTTGGCCAAGATCGCTAAGGAATACAGCAAATAATCGCCATCCTTTTTATCCTTCGTCATCTTTACTACTCGGATCGGTGCGATGACCGAGGACATCTACGACGTCATAGTCGTCGGGGGAGGCCCAGCCGGCCTCACGGCCGCACTCTACACGGCCCGCCACAACCTGAAGACCCTGGTGTTGGAGGGCGTGAAGATAGGGGGCAGGGCTCTGGACGCCCACTGGGTGGACAACTACCCCGGGTTCCCTGAGGGTATAAGCGGACCCGATCTCATGCAGAAGTTCATTGAGCAGGTGGAGAAGTTCGGGGCCGAGGTCAGGCACGAGACGGTCATCGGGTTCAGCGACTTCGGCGACCTCAAGATGGTGTCCACACGACAAGGGTACCACCAGGCCAAGGCGGTGATAATCGCAACCGGAGTCAACAGAAAGCAGTTGAGCGTCCCCGGCGAGAACGAGTTCAAGGGCAGGGGCGTCAGCTACTGCGCTGTCTGCGACGGCCCCTTCTTTAAGGACAAGAGGGTGGCCATCGTGGGCGAGGGCCATGAGGCGGTCCACGACGCCGAGATACTGGCGGAGACGGCCGCCAAGGTGTACGCCATCCCCGGCAAGAAGGGGTACAACGGCGACTTCCCCGAGCTACAGCGCCTGAGAAGTAACCACAAGGTAGAGCTGATTGAGGAGAGAGCCGTGAAGGAGATAATCGGCCAGGATATGGTCAAGGGCGTTAAACTAGACGATGGCTCCGAGCTTGATGTGGAC
>DASWLJ010000240.1:0-2684 GCA_036396185.1 Bathyarchaeia archaeon
GTCTTCGACCTGGACGGCACCCTCATCGACAGCAAGATCAACTACGAGAAGATGGGCGCCATGATCGCCGAGATACTCCGTGGCCACGGCTACGCGGGCCCCCTGGAGGACCGCCGCGCCGTATACAGGGTCATACGCGGAGGCGAGAAGGAGCTGATAGAGAACGGCCTGGAGGGCCCTGCGCTGAAGGAGGCCCTGGCGCTGATAGAGGAGGCCATGGACCAGGTGGAGCTAGAGGCACTGCCAACCAACGTGCTCCGCTCCAACGCCGCGGACACCGTGAAGAAGCTCCACGGTGCGGGGTACAAGCTCGGCGTGGCCACCCGAAGCCACCGCGAGTACACCCTGAGGAGCCTGGACGCCTTCAGCCTCACGCCCTACTTCAACGCCATAGTGGCTAGGGACGACACCCCCACGCCCAAGCCCCACCCGGGCCACCTACTTCAAACCATAAGGCAGCTCGACGCAGAGAAGGACAGGACGCTGTACATCGGGGACACAACAACGGACCTGGAGACGGCCGCGGCAGCCGGCGTAGAGTTCATCGGCTACTGGAGAGACGACGCGTGGGCCAAGAGGCTGATAGAAAGCGGATGCAAAACGATGGTGAAGGACCTGCTTGAGATAGTTGGGTTGGTGGAGAGCCGGCCCGCCGCTTAGCGGGCCGACCTGGTCGCCACCCTTGGACCGATCAAGACCCACAGCCAGTCCACGAACTCCCTGAGGTTCTTCGTCTGGATGTAGACCTCTCCCGGCCCCTCGATGTATGTGACGAAGCCCTCGCCGCTCAGGATGGTGTCCCTCCAGTTCCCAAACTTGCGGACCTCGTACTCGCAGCTGTCGCTGAAAGCCGCTAGGTGGAAGTTGTCCACCACCAGCTGCTCCCCGGGCCCCAGCACGTGCTTGTCGATGGCGCCGAAGGTGTTCACGAATAGGTCGCCCTCTCCGGTGATCTTCACCATGAACAGGCCCTGACCGAAGATGCCTCTGCTGAACCCCTCCCACCTCACGTCGAGATCGACGTTGTTGGTGCTGGCTAGGTACCCTGACCTTTGGACGATCCAGCCCTTGCCCGCAGCTACGGGCAGCTTCGTTATGTCCCCTATGGGGGCCGCAACAAGCGCCAGCTTCCCGGCGCCTCCTCTGGCCGTGAAGTCGGTGACGAAGAGGCTCTGCCCCCCCAGGATGCTGGTCTTCAATGTACCGAGGATGCTCTTCTCCCTGGCCCTCGCCCTGACGTCGATATTGGGGGTCATGTAGGTGAGTGAACCGCCCTCACCTGTAACCGTCTCGCCGTCGTCCAGGCTCACCTCAAGCAAGCTATACGATGGCTGATACTTTATCTCGTACTTCAACGCGTCTCACTGGGTACCCTATTACGTGAACACGTTCTTAAAGAATGATCCGTGGCACCGAAGGCACTAACTGGTTTGAACCGTGTCTCCGCTACCGACTTCTCTTACTTATGCTGTAGGCGTCGTACGCCGCTGTGACCGCTATTATGGCGCCTAGGATGATCAGCTTGTCATAGCTGACGTAGTCGCTGGCCACGAACCCGATCACGAAGGCGGCCCCGAAGAACATGAGGCCCCTCCTCCACTCCCCGAGGTAGACGTGGCCGAGGCCGGTGACGAGAAGCGACAGAGCCACGGCGACCCACGTACGCTTCCTGGGTTTCACCTTCTGCCCAGCGAACCGGGGCTGCGGCTCACCGCAGAGGGGGCATGTGGCCTCCTCGTAGGGGATCATTGTGCCGCATCTGGGGCAGAACTTCGTCTTTTCCTCGGTCATCCTTCAAGCACGTCGCTGTCATCCCGGTTCAGGTAATAATACGCCTCGCGGAGTATCCTGTACAGGAAGTATACGCTCGGGATGATGGTCACGATGTACGCGACTATTTGAAGCTCGTTCATTCCGTTCTGTCGTGTATGCGCCTCAGCGGTTATAAAACGTTATGATGCGTCAAGGAGAGAAGACAGACTGAGCCTCGCGTAGGGGACGCCGCAGGGTGGGCCCCCGGCGAGCCACATGGCCCTCTCCTCGAGGTTCATCACCACGCTGGTCAGCGTCTCCTCCCTCTGATCATGGTCCTTCCGGGAAGTACCGTGAGCCAGTCTTTAAGTGTGGGGGCTAGTCGTCGTCGGGCAGGTCTACCCTGAAGGCGGCGTAGACCGGGTAGTGGTCAGAAACCTCCGCCACAATGTCTCCGCTCAGGCCGTACTCGTCGTCAAAGTAGAAGGCCGTGCATGAACCCTCCACGTACTCGTGTATGGTCGCGCCGGTGATCACCATCCTGTCGTAGGTCCAGTCGGTCTTAGTCATGGTGTCCAGGGCGTTACTTACGATCCATACGTACGGCTCCAGCTTGAGGGGGCTCGGCCCATCCTCGTCGAAGTAGTCGCCGTCGGCGTTCAGGTCCCCCAGAACTATGATGTCATTCTCCCCAGGGTCAGCGTCCATGACGCCCTGAGCCACTACGGTCAGGTTCCCTATCTCCCAACGCGCCTCATCAGGCTTAGTATGGACTCCTATGAGGGTGAAGTCGAATCCGCCAGCCCTGAAGCTGGCTATGAAGGGCTCCCTCTCGTAGACATCCCGGGCGTCGTCGTAGGTGCGTGCTGAGCCCTCCACATAGTCCACCGAGGCCGTGTTCCAGAAGTAGGCGTAACTCTCCTTGCTGCTCG
>DASWLJ010000241.1:0-5678 GCA_036396185.1 Bathyarchaeia archaeon
AGTACGCCAAGCAGGAGACAGAGGACGTGATGATGGAGTGCTTCAGGCAGGGGCTCGCCATCGTCAACTGCGGCGTCAACGTCATCAGGTGGATGCCACCGCTGACCATCACGCGCGACCTCGTGGACCCCAGCCTGGAAATATTCGAGAAGAGCCTCAGCAAGGTGGAGAAGGGCAAGTAACCCCCTTTTTTTCATACTACTTTATTGATCAAGCCGTTGTACGTCGATTACTCTGACGTTTAATAGTTTAGGCTTTCATCCTACAGGGTTGAAGCCCACACGTTCCAGAGGTCGAGTTATGTGATGAGGCTCGGCGTCGTCACTTCTTGGTGATCACGATCTTCGTGAAGGCTCCGCTGCTCAGTTGGATGAGGCCGTCAAAGGGCTCCCTGACGTTCATGTACTCCAGCTGAACCTGTGAGCCCGCCGTGAGGTCCATGGCCTGCTCGGCGTGCTCCCTCCACAGGCTCACCCGCGCCTCCCCCGTGCCGTCGTCGATCCTGAAGTTTGTGACCGTGGCCGGGCCCCTGGCCGTGTCTATATCCCGCTGAACCGGGTCGTCCAGCAGCTGACCCTGCACAGTGACGTTCTTCTGGCCCTCACGGAGGTCAACGATGCTGGTGATCTTACGCTCCAGCTCGGGGAGCTCCACGTCCAGCTCCTCCGGGTTCACGTGAACCCTGCCGTTGCGGCCCGCGTTGAGGTCGATGCCCTGGAACCCCGCCCTCGTGTACCCGTTCTCCACGACGACGACGCTCCCGGACTCCATCTTCTTTGACAGCTCCACGTCGTCGTCCCAGAGGCTGAGCCTCACTGTGCCCGTGTCGTCCTCCAGGAGCACGGAGATCACGCGGCCCTCGGAGCCGTCCCTGCGGATGAACCCCCTGGCTTCCCCAACCTGGGTGGCCAAGGCGGCCACGTTGACGCTGCTCATGCCCTCCTTCAGGTTCCCTATCTTGGTCCAGTGGGGCACAGGCTCCTTGGGCTTCGCGCCCTTGGCCACGACGATGATCTGGGTGTCCCAGCCAACGTGGACCTCGGGGCTGCCCTGGTTCCCTGTGCGGACGCTCCCAGATATGACCCTGACCCTGGTCCCGGGCTCAAGGTCCCCGAACTCCTTCACCTTGTCGTCCCAGAGAACCAGGTTGACGCGGGACCCGCCCTCCTCGATGACCACCCGGCTCACCTTGCCCTCGGAGCCGTCCTGCCGGTTGAACGTGTTGGCCGGGAAGCTGTCCATCACGACGCCCTGGAGGTGGACGGTGCCCTCGCTTAACACGTCGGCTGGGGTGCGGAAGAAGCTCTCCAGCTTGGGGTAGTCCTCCTCGTAGGCGTCCAGCGGGTTGAGTATGAGTTGGCCGCGGTTGCCCACGTTCACCTCGATGTTTCCGCGGCGCTCCTTGCTGTACCCGTGGAGTACCCTGACCATGGCCCCCGGCTCCAGCTTTGATGCCTCCACGTGGTCGGCCTTCTCGTCCCAGAAGACCACCGTGACCGTCCCCGACTTGTCCCCGAGGATCATGCGCAGAACCTTGCCCTTCCTCTGGCTGTCCTTGTCGAAGGTGCGGCTCGGGAACACGTAGATGACGCGGCCTGTGAGGCTGACGTCGCTCAGGTTGGCCGTCAGGTCACCTATCTTGAGCTTCGCCTCTATCCTCTCGCCGGCGCCGTTTACCCCAAGGTTGCTGGCCACCAGGTGCGCAGCCGCCTCCTCCGTGAGGAGCCCCGCCGCCTTAGCCCGCTCCTCCTCTATCAGCTTCTGCACCGCCTCCCTCGTGAGGTTGGGCTTCAGCGCAAGCATCCGTTTAATGATCTCGTCGGTGGACATGGAAACTCAGGTTGGATAGGGTCGAAGAGGCGTAATAAATCTACTTGGTGCGGGTCTTCTTGGACTCGGTGGCGTACATGTAGACGAAGGCGAGGGCGAAAGCTGTGAAGCCCAGGAGCATGGCGAGGACCCGCGTGAAACTGAAGAGCACCGGAACTGTCATCAGCAACACGATCCATGCGTCTCCTTATAGCTTTAGCTCTAGTCCATCACAGAGTAGCGCTTCCAGATGGACGTCAGCTCACCGTATGCCTCGTCGTCCTCCGGTATAGCGTCGTAGTGGTTCAGGGCCTCTGCCAGCTTCTGCGCCATAACGTGGTAGCAAAGGGCCACCTCCTGGTCCAGTACCCTGAAGTAGAAGTCGCTGCAGCTGCAGTACCCGGCGTGCGGGTAGATCATGTACTCCGCGTTGTTTCCCACGGCAATCCACAGCTCACGGCCGCTGGGCCTGAACACGTACCTCTTCACACGGTTCTCGGTGACCAGCCTCCAGGCCTTGGTGAACCTGCTACCGAAGGTCCTGCGGAGCCTCTGCCAGTTGAGCCTGCTGATCTCCATCTCGGTGCGCAGCTCCCGCAGTATCTGCTCCAGGACCAGGTGCTCCTGGGTGGGCGCGGACATCAATGATACCTGCGTGTCATAACTCATTACTCTTTTCCAGGGCCCCCGGCCCCATGATTTAAATTCCTTGGAACTGGGAGACACCTGTATGATCCGGCTGCTGACGCCCCACCCGGCGCTGATGGTGGAGAACGGGGAGAAGGTTATGATGGCGGCGGATCTGCACCTGGGCATGGAGTACGACCTGGCCAAGCAGGGCATCAGCATCCCCTACCAGTGGGGCAGGATGCTTGACGAGCTCATGGCTCTCCTTGAGGAGCACAGGCCGGACAGGCTGGTGCTGTTGGGCGACGTGAAGCACGGGGTGCCCGCCACCAGCTTCCAGGAGAGGAGGGAGATACCGGGCTTCTTCGAGACCCTCCTGGGCGCCGTGGACAAGATCGATGTCACGCGAGGCAACCACGACGCAAACATACAGCAGTTCCTGCCCGAGAGGGTGTGCCTGCACAGCAGCAAGGGTATAATGCTCGGAGAGGGATTCAGGGTCGCCGCGCTGCACGGACACGCCTGGCCCCCGCCGGAGGTCATGGCGGCAGACTGCGTGATCATGGCCCACAACCACCCCACCGTGCTCCTGAACACGCCCCTGGGCATCAAGGTTAGCCAGAGGGCGTGGATCAGGGGCAGGTGCGACAAGGCCAGCCTGGCGAAGGCGTTCCTGGAGCAGGACAACGTGAAGGTGGGGGATGACCCCGCCGGGGAGTTCACCGACAGATACGGGGTTAAGCCCGGGAGCCCCGAGATCATCATCATGCCCATGTTCAACGACCTCCTCGGCGGTCTGCCCGTGAACGCGGAGTCACCCAAGAGCCTCCTCGGGCCGCTGTTCAGGACAGACGCCGTGGACATGGACGGCTTCGACGTCTACCTCCTAGACGGCACATATGTGGGCAAGGTGGAGTTCCTGAGAAGGCGGCTTGAACAGAGTGTGTAGGGCCCGACTACATACACCGTCTTATAGCGTTTGACGTGAACCGTTCAGTCAGCTTATTCGGGTGTGCCGAGAGCTAAGCCGATACCACTGCCACAGAGCCATTGGGGCCCGAAAGGGCCCTTCCTCTCACAAGTCTTCTCCGAACAGCCTGTAGCACGCGTGGCATCGGCCCGCGGAGCCCGCGCCGGACTCGAAGCCTACCCTGATCTTCGTGAACCTTGGGTCACCCCAGGCCCTTGAAAGCACGTCTCTGAGGGTGTCTTCACCCAGGTTGCCTATGACGGCGTCGCCCCTGCAGCCGAGGGGCCCGCAGCAAGGAAGAACGTCCCCGTCAGGCTTAACCCCGATGTCTGTGATGACGGACTCACATCGGTAGCTCTGGGCCACAGCGACGTGAGCCCACGCTAGCTCGCCTCCACGGCCCACCGGCGTGAAGGGAGTCTCCGCGGCTAGGGCGGATGGGCTGCGTAGCCGCGGCCCGCCTGGAACCTGGATGCCTGGGTCACCCATGAGCCGCGGCAGTGACTCCGCCGTTATCCTGCTCCCCGGCTTCACGGCCACCATGAACACGGGTTTAACGTTCAGCGCCTTGGCCGCCTCAAAGCAGTGCCTGACGCTGTCTAGAGGCACGTGCTCCTGGTGGAAGTCATCAACGCTCATGTTTATGGCGGTGAGGCCAGCATTAACCAATGGTCGAAGCTTATCCATTGCTAGCCTCTGGTCTTCAGCCCAGCTGTTGTTCGTGACGGCCTCGGTGTAGAGCCCTTTCCCTGAAGCGTACTCGACCAGGCCTAGGAGTAGTCTGTACTCGAGGAAGGGTTCGCCCCCTGTGAAGCTCACCCACCGCGCCCCCAGGGACCTCGCCTGATCTATGATGTCCTCCGCCTGCCCTCGGGTCATGGTGGCCTCCCTGTCCGGTCCGCAGCTGAACCAGCAGTGGCCACATGTGACGTTGCATCGCTCAGTCAGAATCAGCCCGACGCGGAAGAGGCTGGGAGAGGACATCTACCGCAGCTTCTCTAGGGTCTCCCGGATGAGCTGGTTGGCCTGGTGGAAGCCCTCCTCTACCGCGTTCCTCTGCCTGAGCAGGTGGTTCCTCAGCAGCTTGAACTCGTGGCTCTGGTGCAGAGTCATGTTGGCGAGGTCTACGATGCCCGCTATCCTGGGGAACGGGGTCGCGCCGAAGGTCTCCATGGTCATCTGCTCGCTGGGCCCAGAGTTGCTGTGGGCGACGGGGTTCACGTGTCTTGACACCCACATGAGGCTGTAGTTAAGCTCCGAGAGCTCATCGTCTCCCAGCTTCCCCGCCTTGGCCTGGATTGCCTTCTCCAACTCGGCGGCCAGCTCCTTGAACTCCTCGGCCTCCTCGATAACTGGGTGCAGGTTGAAGTAGCCCACCACTTTCTCCGACTTCTTCTGCAGGTCCACAAGGATGTTGTACAGCTTGGTGGCGTAGTGGGTGAAGTCCAGGGGCAGCACGGGGCTGTTCAACATCCTGACTATGAAGTTGAGCTCGGCTCTCAGGTCCAGCTCCAGGATGTTCACGTCGCCGTGCTCCATGGTCTCGTAGGGCGTGTGCCACCACCACCCTCCCCCCGAGTAGTTGACGTGGGGGTCGTAGAGCTCCTTGGGCCTGCTGGTGGTGATGCTCACGTGGGGCATCCCTGTGCTCCAGAAGCTGCCGTCCCCGGCCCGGGTCGCCCACCTGTAGCTCTCCACGCCCTTGCCCGTGACGGCCTTGACGGCATCTAGGGCGGCGTCCATGACCTCTGTGATCTGGATGTCCCTGAACTCGGTGGCGCCCTCCACCCCGGGGCTGTCGATGTTGTAGCTGCAGAAGCAGTGGTGCCTCAGCTCCATCCACTTGGCGTCGTTGTACCACGTACTGCCGGCGTAGCGTCCTATCTCGTGGCCGGTCCAGAAGGCGAAGCGCACGCTGCGGCGCAGCTTGGCCCTGTGCTTGTTGAGGAGCCTGGCCAGCTCCAGGACCGCGGTGTCGCCTGAGAGGTTGTCTACGGCGCCGGGGCTGAAGGGGGGCGTGTCCACGTGGGCGTTCACCAGAATGAACTTGTCGGGCTCCGCGGCGCCCTTGACCTCGGCCTCAAGTATGGGCAGCCTCCTCCAGCCCGTGTCCATAACGCTGACCACGTGGACCCTCACTCCTCCCTGTCTGACCAGCTTCTTCAGCGCCTGCCCGTCCCTGTTGCTTATGTGGAGGATGGCGGGGATCGTCTGGATGTCCCCGATGTTCAGGGGGGTGGGGTTACCGCTGACGCTGAAGTCGGCCCTCTGG
>DASWLJ010000242.1:0-4611 GCA_036396185.1 Bathyarchaeia archaeon
TCCACCTGGTACAGGTACCCGAAGACCGCGGCCGCGGGCACCATGGACAGGTTCCTCAGGGTCCCCATGAGCCCCATGACCCTGCCCCTCCTGTCCTGGGGGATGAGGTCCGCCTGGAGGGCGCTGTAGGCCGGGAATCGCAGCGTGTTGCACACCATGAATGAGACGAACGCCAAGGCCATCATGGTGAAGCCCTTCACATGACCCAGGGCTAGGAGAACTGGCGTCGAGAAAAGGTAGGCCAGCAGCAGGCTCCTCCTCCGTCCAAAGCCGTCCACCAGCCTACCGGCGGGCAGCCCTAGGAGCAGCATCACCACTGTTCCCATGCTGGTAATGAGGCCCCACTGTAGCCCAGACACGCCGGCGGCGTCCGACGCGTACAGCGCTAGATACAGGCTGAACAGTGGGTTCTCGAAGCTGAAGAGGAGCAGGAAGGCGGCGAGGAACCATATCTCTCGCCCCATTGAGGTCCATGCCCCCCTTATGGAGCCCAGGCTGAGCCTGAAGGCAGGCCAAAGGTGCCTGGCCCTCAGCTCCTCGGCGTCCGGCACGGTTTCTTTCAGGTACCTCCACCTGATGCCTGCCACTAGCAGCGCTAGTGAGAAGACCGTGGCGTACACCACCCTCATCCCGGGGACTAGGCCCAGGCTCTCCACCACCCACCCGCTCAGGGCCGGGGCGAACAGGTAGGGCAGCCCAGGTAGCACGTAGACCGTGATGTAGCCGAGGCCTCTCTTTCCCGGAGGCATGCTGTCAGCCTCAATCGCCTCCAGGGCGGGCTGGTAGATGTGGCTGAGGCCCGAGACGACCACCGCGACCGCTATGAGCCTCCAGTCTGGGGCGAAGACATAGAACCCGTAGCTGAGAGCCGCGAAGAACGTGAAGATCACTATGATCCTCCTCCTGCCGTGCCTGTCCGCGATGTAGGCACCGGGCAGCCTGATGAGGGCTAGGATGACTGAGCTCAGGGAGGTGAGGAGGCCCAGCACCAGGGGCGAGGCCCCCAGCTCCCTGATGTAGAGGCTCCTGAAGGGCTCGTAGAGGCCTGAGACGAGGCCGAAGACCGTGTAGCTCGCCACCAGCACCAGGAGGTTCCCCCTGAGGAAGCCGAACTCCCGTCGTATGGACTCCACGGCCACCGCCTTTCAGCAATCAGGGGAGGGCAGGCTCTATATACTTATCCGCGCGCCGGAGGCGCACGACCGGCCCCGGAAAAACAATAGTGTGGGTGAAACCGCGTGTCTGCCTCAGGGCGCCTTCCGAGGGGCCGGGAACCAGCCGCCTAGACGCTTCTCAGCTTCTCTAAGCAGCCCGGAGTCGTGGACTCCGAACAAGCCGTTCCCCATGGAGATGTAGGCCGCCTTCTTCACGTCGCACCCCGTCACGTGGTTAAGGATCGCGTCCAGCTGTGCGACGCCCCAGCTCACACCGACATCCCGGGTGAACGGGCTGGGCTCGCCGCCGCGGGGGGCCTCAAAGACCCCAACGAGCCTGAAGAGGGCGCCGTAAACCTCGTTGATGCCCAGTATGCTCTTGGCCAGCCTCCTGTTCCCTCTGCCGTGCCACCATGCCCTCACCGGGTCGGGTATGAGGCCGAACATGTTCTTCATAGTGAAGCTCTGGTACTCCTTGCGTTTGCTCAGGCTGACGAGGGCCGAGCCTCGGTGCCTGAACAGCTTCTCCGGGACAAACCCGTACAGCTTGTCGGTGAAGGCCGGAGGATACTTGGACTCTACGGCCTCCTTGACGACCCTCTCGTCGGCGACCCTCCCAGCCCAGACCTCGTCGGTAGCGTTCACGTACTCGATGCCGTTTTCATTGAAGAAGTCGAGGTAGCCGTGCTTCTCCAGCCATAGACGCTCCTCCCTCATGAGGTGGCTCCAGTGAGACCCGTCTACGAACCAGCCCCAGTCAGGGTGCTTCAGCAGCCATCTCCAGCCCCCGCCATCGAGGAGCCCGTTCCAGTCCAGCTCCACGCCGTCCGCCAGGAACTTCAGACCTTTCGGCTCCAGCTCCCTCGGCCTCCACAGGAGGTGACCCTCCGTGACGATGACCCTGCCCTGAGCGGCATCAATGACGCATTGTAAGGCCTCGAGGTTCCTCGATGAGACCTCCTCCATCGCGACCCAGTCCGCCTTGACGATGAGGGGGTCCGAGTCGGGCAGGTTCTCCTTAAGGAGGGCGGTGAAATCGGCAGGGGTATCGACCCTCGAGAATACGGAGTCACCTAAACGAATCCTAGAAGCCATGAAACTATCAGTTTATTCATCCAGCTTAAGGTTTATGCGAACACCTGGTCCTGGCCCGGAAGCTCAGCCCCCCCAGCATGGACCCCCCGCTTCACGCCCCCCACCATTCAGCAACAGACGCTGGTAAGCTCTATTAAATTATGTACTATGGATTAGAGTTCAGGGACTCAGTTTCTGGAAGTCGGCGACGGTCCTGGCTCCTCTCCTGATGACGGCCTCGTATATGCGGTGGCTAAGGCCATCCCGCAGCAACCCTCTTCCATAGTAGTGCCTCTTGATACCCATGATGGCGCCGCGGGTTTCCTCGTCGAGCCTTTCCCTGAGCTCATTCACGTAGCTGAAGGCTGTCTTCTCGGGCTGGTTCGTTATGTAGAGGTCTATGGACCATACCCCTGACGCCGAGGGGTACCCGTCCACGCCTATCTTTACGCTGCCGTCCTTGTAGTCGGTGATCCTGACCTCGTCTACCTTCGGGTGCCTCAGCAGCTCCGGGTATATCTGGTTCACAACGGAGTACAGGTCGCGGCCTTCGACCAGCAGGTGGACATCGATGTCCAGCTTCACTATGAGGTCGAGGGCGACGCTGCCCACGAGCTCGGCCCTGCCGTGTCGTCCAAGCGTGCCTAGGAGGTCCAGCTCGGATACGATGCCCAGCGCCTCCTCCCTAAGAGACATGACTATAAAATGAAAAAGGTCGAATAATAGAATTGGGTCTAGGAGACGACCTCGGCGAGGGCAGCCAGCATGTCGCCGATGCTCTTGTCGGGTATCCAGCCCATGTTTCCGACCCTGAACGTGGAGTCCTTCAGCGTGCCGTAGCCCTGGGCCAGCTCGAAGCCCTTGCCCCTCATGGCCTTGTAGACGTCGGGGCCGCCCATCTTCGCGGGCGCGTTTATGCAGCTCACTGTGGGGCTCTCCGAGCCCTTCGCCGGGTACGTGCTGAGGCCCAGCTTCTCGACGCCCCTCCTGATCTTCCTGTTCCGTTTCCGGTACAGGTCGAAGTACCACCTCTTGCCGCCCTTACCCTGGATCATCTTGAGGGACGCGTTGAGGCCCGCCACCTGCGGTATGGCGCTGGTGACGGGTGTGCCCTTGCCGTCCCTGTGGTCCTTCTCCCAGAGCTTCAGGTCGAAGTACCAGCCCTTGTTGGGCATTTTCTCCGAGACCTTCAGTGCGGCCTCGCTGACTGAGCCCAGCCCAAGGCCGGGGGGGACCCCGAAGCACTTCTGGCTGCTGCTGAAGCAGATGTCTATGCCCCAGTCGTCTGTCATTATCTCGGTTCCGCCCATGCTGCTGACGGCGTCCACGAACACCAGTTTGCCGTGCTCCTTGCACACCTTGGTGAGGCTGGGGAGGTCGTTGATGAGACCCACGCTTGTCTCGTTGTGGGTGATGGCCACGGCCTCCACGCCGGGGTTCGCCTTGATCGCGTCCTCGATCATCCCGGGCGTCACCGGGTGCCCCAGCTTCGGCTCCACCGGGACGACCTGCCTGCCGTTGCTCTTGGCCACCTCGGCGAACCGTTTACCGAAGTCGCCGTTGATGCAGACTATGAGTTTCTCCTTGACGCAGTTGCGCACGGCGGCCTCCATGAAGCCGGTGCCCGTGGCGCTGAACAGGAACACCGGCTGCCTGGTCTCTATGAAGTCCTGGAGTAGCTCCACTGTCTCGAAGTGGAGGTCGAGGTACTCCTTGCTCCGGTGGCTCACCATCTGCATCCCCATGGCCTTGAGGACCTCTGGGTAGCACGCCACCGGGCCAACAGTGAACAGCTTCATATCCATCGGTTGGGAGATGGGGCGATGAGGATAAAAACTTGTAGCCCGATGTCTCCGTGTGGAGCCACGTAAGGTTGAGGGCGACGAAGCCGCCCAGACAATCATCGACATCCTGAGGAAGGCTGGGAGGCCCCTGTCCACCAGGGAGGTCCAGGAGGAGACCCAGAAGCTGCTCGTCCGCTGCCCCGACTCCACGATAGTTTTCCTCAACAGGCTCAGGCAGAGCGGCGCCATACACGGCGAGCGCAGCAGGGAGGCGCGGGGCTGGGTCTGGTGGGTGGACTAGATCCAGCTGAATGTGCGCTCACACTTCTCAAGTATCCGGACGAACTCGTCGTAGCCTATGGCCCGAACCTCTTCCAGGGGCGAGTCGAACTCGGTTTCGACGCTGATCAGGCTCGCGAAGCGGCTCAGCTTGGCGATGAGCTCCCGATCCGAGGTGTGATGGGTCCCTTTCCCAGTGAAGAGGATGGTTACCCGGCCCTCCCTGCTCATCTCCTCGGCCAGCCTGAAAGCCGTCTCGTTGTGGGCCCTGCTGACCACCACGAGCGTCTCCATCAGGGTCCCCCTAGAAGCTGGTTATT
>DASWLJ010000243.1:0-1825 GCA_036396185.1 Bathyarchaeia archaeon
TGCCGGAGCAGGTCATAGACAGGATCGACCTAGAGTACTACAGGGCTCTACGGATGCTCTGCTACATAGTGTCGCCGTCGCCTGTGCAGGTGCTCACCCAGCGGCACCCCGAACCCAAGCACCTGTGGACGCTCAACCGCACCGGCGTCATCCGGGAACTCTATGAATACGGGTTGGGAGAGCTAGCCGACGCCTACAGGGAGTACTACGCGGCTGGCTGGAGGGCGTTCAACGGAGGCTTCAGGGACAACGAAGCCATGAGGCAGCTCCTCACGTGGGCGTACACGGTGCTATACCTCTCGTACCGCGCCGCGAAGGAAGGCTAGACCTTCCGCTTGAGGATCGCTATCTGGCCGGCGTGGTACAGGTTGTGGTGGATGACGCCGTGGAGCATCTGCCTGTAATTGTAGTTGGCCCCAGCCACCGTCTTCTCAAGGTCCCCGTTGGTCCAGGTGGCCAGCTCGTCCACCAGCATGTTGACCGCGGCCTCAAGCCTCCCCACGGACTGCCTCCACTGGCCCTCTCCGCCGCCCATCCCCGGCCAGTCCACCACCTTGTCCGGCTTGGGCACCCGCCTGTCCTTCAGGGACTTGAGCACCTCCTCGAGCCAGTAGGTCATGTGGTCCACCAGCTCCCAGACGGTGTGCCTCTCACCCAGGGGCCGGGCAGCGGCCTGCCCGGCGTCTATCCCCTCAAGGGTCTTCATGACGCTGGGCCCGTGCCAGCTGTCCCCGCTGAATGTGGTCTTCAGCTGGTCGATCAGGAACTTTACCTCGTTCAACGCGCATCAAGGAACCCTAGGGAACCATGATATTTATCCGTGAGGCCCCGCGTGCAGCCCCTCTAACGCTTAAAGCTTGCCGTAACAATGAATCTCATGTGATTCAGCTTGATCCCGAAGCGTAGGCTGGGCAGGACGAGGGCGAAGGTCTCCGTCATTACACTGGGCGGCTGCGGCGTCGGCAGGCTCCCACAGGAGGAGGCCGACAGGTACATCAAGGCGGCCTTCGACGCCGGCGTCAACATGCTGGACCTGGCACCCACATACGGGGACTGCGAGCTCAGGCTCGCCCCATGGATGAAGACGCGCCGCCGCAGGGTGTTCCTCGCCGAGAAGACCACGGAGCGCACCAGGGAGGGCGCCGCAGCCGAGCTCCGCAGGAGCCTCGGCCGCCTCGGCGTCAAGAGCCTCGACCTCTACCAGATGCACAGCCTCAAGACCCTGGAAGAGGTCAACCAGGCCACGGGCCCATGCGGAGCCCTGGAGGCCTTCCGGGAGGCCCAGGAGACCGGCCTCGTCAAACACCTCGGCATCACCGGCCACCAGGACATGAGGGCCAACCTGGAAGCCCTGAAGCGCTTCGACTTCGACACCGTGCTCCTGCCCGTGAGCCTCTGCAGCGCCGCCTCGTGGCACCCCGCCAACGACTTCAGGCCCGTCCTCAGGTACGCCTTGGACCGCGACATGGGCGTCACGGCCATCAAGGCCATATGCAGGGGCCGCTGGAAGGGTGAGCACACCTACGGCACATGGTACCACCCCAGCGACAACCAGCGCGACATCACCCTGGGAGTCAGGTACACCCTCAGCCAGGGCGGCGTCACCACCTACAGCCTCCCCTGCGAGCACAGGCTCTGGAACATGGTCCTCAAGGCGGGCGAGGATTACACCCCCATGACGCCTGAGGAGCAGGAAGAAGCCATCACATACGCCAGAGGCCAGGGCTTCACCCCCCTCTTCCCCGAGTGAATCGGGGACTTATCATAACTTACTACAGTAGTAAGAAGCGATTTCCACAGGCCCGGTAAATCCATTAGCCGACGC
>DASWLJ010000244.1:0-3464 GCA_036396185.1 Bathyarchaeia archaeon
TCACGGTACTTCAGGCCGGCTAACCTGGTCACCAGAAGGTTGTAGGTCAGGATTAGGGCGAAGTGGGCCAGCACGGGCATAGACATCAGGACCATGAGGTCCGGGTTGCTCAGGAGGACGTCGCCGTTCAGGCTGAAAAGCACTATCAGCGTCGTCAGCAGGGCAGCGATAGCCACGTTACCAACGGCGGGCCTGTACACCGTCTGGAACCACTCCTCGCCGCGACTATTCGTAAGGTACCTCTTGGACAGGTATCCTACGATGAGGGGCAGCCCTATGAACACCAGCACGGATATGGCCAGTAGTCCCCTGTCTATGGCTATGTTCTGGACACCAGTCAGGATGGACACCACGGGGGCGTACAGGACCATGATGGTGACCGTGTTCAGGCTCGTGATCATGAAGTTCTGCTCCTGGTTGCCATCTGCCAGGCTGCCCCAGACGAGCACCATGGCCGTGCACGGGCTGGACCCCAGCAGTATGAAGGCCACCGTCAGCTGGTCGTAGCCCCTCAGGAAGATGTTGGCCAGGATCACCGTGAACAGGGGCGCCACGACCCAGTTGCTGAACAGGGTGAGCGCGATGGGCCTGGGGTTCCTGGCCAGCTTCCTGAGCTCATCGAGCCTCAGGTTGAGTAGGGCAGGGTACATCATGAGGAACAGGCAGATGCCTATGGGTACGCTGATGCCCCTGATCTGCCAGCTGTCGATGGCCTGGCTGAGGCCGGGCAGGTACTGTGACAGTACGAGGCCGACGCCCATGCAGGCTATGACCCAGACGGCCAGGTACTTCTCGAAGAAACTCAGGTGAGCACTCGACTCAGCCAATCTACCAGCCTCTGTTTCAGAAACCCAGACACACGCTTGTATTTAAGTTTTTAAATCTGTTTATACGATGATGCGTTGAAACATATTTAAATCCGTTTAAAAATAGTGTACATGGATTAGATGCCCAAGAACATAGTTGACCAGAGGCTCACACGGCTCATAGAGTCCAACGTCTGCGAAGGCACATGCCTCGCCGACTACAAGGATGAGCTCAAACAGCTGGCGGCCCAGGCAGCTGACCCCAAGGAGGCCCGGAGGAGGAGCAGGGTCTTCAAGGCCATCTCTGACTCCAAGCGGCTCAGGATCATGGGGCTCCTGGATGTGAGGGACATGTGCGTCTGCGAGCTCATGGTGGCGCTCGGCATGAGCCAGCCCAACCTGTCCCACCACCTGAAGATACTGGAGGCCGAGGGCTTCGTCGAGAAGCGGAAGGAGGGCAAGTGGACCTTCTTCAAGTCGCTCTACGGGGAGAGGATGAGACAGCTCGGGGAAACGCAACCATAAATCTAAATATATTTATATGAACATGCGTGGTGCATACTCGAGGACAGTGAGCAGATGGCAGAAGGGTACATGTCAGTCACCGTGGACAAGTTCCAGATACGGGTCAGGAAGGGCCTACGGTACACACGGGACGACGTCTGGGTCCAGGAGAAGGGGCGGGTCCACCGGGTGGGGTTGACAGACCTGGCCCAGAGGATGGGAGGCGACATAGTGTTCGTGGACTTCCCGGGCCGGGACGCGTTCAAGGCGGGGGAGCCCCTGGCCACCTATGAGACCATAAAGGCCGTGCTGGACGTGAAGGCCCCCTTCGATTGCGAGGTGAAGGCGTTCAACGAGGTGCTCGGCGAAAGGCCCGAGCTCATCAACGAGGACCCTTACGGGATGGGCTGGGTCGCCGAGGTAGCCGCCAAGGGCCCAGCCAAGGGACTGCTAACGGACCATGAGTACTTCAGCTACATGAAGGAGAAGGCCGAGGCCGAGACGAGGAAGCTGAAGGGGGCCGAGGATGACTGAGAAGGTGCTCGTGATCCCGTGCAGCGGCATAGGTAAGCCCTTCGGAAGTATAGGCCGCGACGCCACGCTCCGCGTCGTTGACGAGCTCCGCCCAGGGAAGGCTGAGACCAACTGCCTGAGCCTCCTGGTCATGGGCGACGAGGAGGCTATGAAGCAGGTCAAGGGCAGCGTATGCATAGCCGTGGACGGGTGCCCGATGGAGTGCGCCCGCAAGAACATAGAGGCGGCGGGAGGCAAGGTGGCGGCCCACGTACGCGTCATGGACCTGCTCAGGGAGAACCGCGGGCTGAAGCCAAGGGAGGTCACGTTCCTGGACGAGGACGGGGAGAAGCTCTCAGCGATCCTGGCCGACAGGCTAGCCGCCAAAGTGGACGAGCTCCTGGAGGACCTGCGATGAAGATCAGGCCCAAGGTCGGGGTGGTCTCGTGCAGCGGCGAGTGCTGCGGCCTGGGTACCCTGAGCAGGGTCGCGACTCGCCTCATCCTCGAGGGCGTCAGGCCGGAGACGGTGACCCTGTGCCTGCCCCTCTTCCTGGCAGGGGACAGTGGCGAACGCGAGTTCGCACAGCGGTTCCCCACCATCCCCGTGGACGGGTGCCATAGGCAGTGCGCCAAGAAGGCCATAGAGAAGCACAGCGGCCCCACGGCGGCCGACGTGGATGTGGAGGCCCTTCTAGAGGAGTGGGGTGTGAAGGCTCCAGCCGACAGGCGGGTCCTGTGTGAAACCGACTTGGAGCTGGCTGAACGCGTCGCCGCGGAGATCGCTAAACGGATCGACTGGGTGCAGGGTGAGCGGGGTGCCTGAGTACAGCACAAACGTAGAGTGGCTGGGTGGCCACAGAGGCATCCTCAGGTGCAGCAACGGAGCCGAGATACCGTTCAGCGCGCCGGAGGCCCTGCACGGCGAGGGGGGTGTCCTGACGCCCGAGGACGCCTTCGTCGGGGCCCTCAACACCTGCTACACGTTGATGTTCATTTGGGCGGCGGAGAAGCTGAAGATCGAGCTGGTGAGCTACCGGTGTGAAACCACTGGCTACGTGGAGGAGTACCTGGACAGGACAAGCACGTTCAGCAGGATGACCATAAGGCCCAGCATCGTTGTGAGGGGCACGACGGAGGACCGGGTCAACAGGGCCCTCCAGATGGCCGAGAAGTACAGCCTCATATGGCAGAGCGTCAAGGCCCACGTGTCCCTGGAGCCCCAGGTTACTATAGCTGCTTGAGGGCGGCCTCGGCTGCCTGTACGCAGCTCAGGAGGTCGTCCAGCGTGGACACGAGGCTCCCCAGGCCCCTGCTGCTCTTTATGGTGACGCTGAGGGTGCCCCCATCCACCTGGGCCTCGATGCTCATTCCCTCAGGCGCCTCCACGTTGTCCGGGGCTATCGCGTTCATTATGGACCGTGCAGCCTCCGGGCTGCTGTAGGTTATTGTAATCTCGGTCTCACTTGGCACGCTTTTCCCGGACAAGGCTGTTCACCTTAGCTATGAACTCCTCCTCTTTATCAACTGGGATGTAGGCTCCCGCCGCCACGTCGTGGCCTCCGCCTCCTCCGCCCATCGCCTCGGCCGCGTCCCGCATCACGAGCCCCATGTGGAGTCCGCCCTTCGCCAGCTCCTCTGT
>DASWLJ010000245.1:0-2341 GCA_036396185.1 Bathyarchaeia archaeon
CGGCCACCACGGGCTTGAGCTCCTCAACTCCCATGGGCCCCAGGCCCCGCTTCTCCACCAGCAGCCGCGGCGACTCACCCGTCTCCACGTACTCCTTGACCAGCTCCTTGGCGAGGCGCTCCGATATGACGCCCTCGTCTATGAGCTCCAGGAGCTCCACGAAGGTCCGGGGCTCCACCCTGCTCTCCCTGAGGCTTAGCCCCATGTAGTTGAGGCTCTTCATCAGGTACGTCACCAGCCACGACGCCACCTTCACAGGGTCCCCGTACATGGAGCAGCACTCCTCATAGAACCGGCTCATGGCGAACCCCGAGTTCACGATGACGCCGGACTGGAACCCGCTGACCCCGTACTGCTCCACGAGCCGCTGTATCCGCCTGTCGGGGAGCTCCGGCATCCCCGCCGCGATCTCCTCCACCCACTCGGGCTTCAGGTTGATACGCACCAGGTCGGGCTCCACGATGTACCCGTAGTCGTCCTCCATCTCCTTCTTCCTGAGGCTGACCGTGGCACCAGTCGCGGCGTCGAAGTGCCGGGTCTCCCGGCTCACGTCCAGGCCCATGGAGGCGGCGCTGCGCTGCCTGACCGCCTCGTAGCTAAGCGCCCTCTCAACGTTCCTGAACCCGGTGATGTTCTTCACCTCGACCCGGCTCCCACCCTCCACGCTCACGTTGGCGTCCACCCGCAGCGAGCCCTCCCCGGACGGGTCGTAGACGCCCAGGTGGTCCAGGACCAGGCCCAGCTTCTCCAGGAACGCGCGCGCCTCCCCCGTGTCCCTGATGTCGGGCTCCGTCACGATCTCCACCAGGGGCACCCCCGCCCTGTTGTAGTCGATCAACGTGTACCGGGCGTCCGTGATGCCTCCGCCCACGTGAACCAGCTTCGCGGGGTCCTCCTCCAGGTGGACGCGCCTGACCCTTATCCTCCTGCCCCCGAGCTGAACGTACCCGCCCGTCCCCAAGGGCTCATCGTACTGGGTGATCTGATAGTTCTTGGGCATATCCGGGTAGAAGTAGCTCTTCCTGCTGAACCTGACGTGCGGGGCCAGCCTGCAGTCCAGTGCCAGGGCCACCAGGACGCCCTGTTCTATCGCCTTCCTGTTCACCATGGGCTTGCTCCCAGGGTACCCGAGACATATGGGACACGTGTTCACGTTGGGCTCCGCCTCCCCGGCGGGGCACCCGCAGAAAAGCTTTGACGCGGTGGTCAGGTGGACGTGCACCTCCAGCCCGATGGTGGCCTCCAACTAGCCCGCCTCCAAGGTGCCCGCCGCCCGTATCACCAGGTCCTCACGCAGGTGGTCCGCCACCAGGTGCAGACCCACAGGAAGCCCGTTGAGCTCGCCGCAGGGGACGCTCACCATGGGGACACCCGCCAGGTTGGGCGCCACCGTCAACACGTCCATCATGTAGTGCTGCAGGGGCTCCAGCCCGGCGATCTCGTCGAACCTGGGCGCCACCACGGGCATCGTCGGCGCCGCCAGCACATCCACCTCCCCGAAGACCCGCTTAAAGTCCGCTATCACGAGGGTGCGGACCCTCAGCGCCTTCAGGTAGTAGGCGTCCCTGTACCCCGCCATCCTCGCGTAGGTTCCCAGGATTATCCTGCGCTTCGCCTCCTCGCCGAACCCGGCTGAGCGGACCCGCGAAAAGTACTCATCAAACCCACCCTCCAGCGGCATGTGGAGCCCGTACCTGAGGCCGCTGAACCTGGCCAGGTTTGTGCTAGCCTCGGCCATGGCGATGACGTAGTAGCTGCTGAGGCTGACACCCGTATGGGGAAGGCTCACATCAGACACCGTGGCCCCGAGGGACTCCAGCGTCTTGACACCGGCCCAGACGCGGTCGGAGACCCCCGGGTCCACGCCCTCACCGAAGTACTCACGGGGCACACCCACCCGCATGCCCTCCACGCCCCCGTCAACGTACGCCGTGTAGTCGGGGGCGGGGAGCCGCTGAGCCGTGGAGTCGTACTCGTCCGGGCCACTGATCACAGACAATGTCAGGGCCGCCTCATGCACGGTTTTCGCCATGCACCCCACCTTGTCAAGGCTGTTCGCGAAGTCGATGAGGCCCCACCTGCTCACCCGCCCGTAGGTGGGCGTCACGCCGACGACCCCGCAGAAGGCGGCGGGGCAGCTGATGCTGCCGCCCGTGGACTCGGCCAGCGCCAAGTGGGGGAACCCGGCCGCGGCCGTCACGGCGGCCGCCCCGCCCGAGCTGCCTCCTGCGCTCCTTCCGGTGTCGCGTGGGTTCAGGGGCACACCGTAGCCGGAGTTCACGCTGAACGTGCCGAACCCGAACTCGTCCATGGCCGTCTTGCCCAGCACGGCGGCCCCCTC
>DASWLJ010000246.1:0-2940 GCA_036396185.1 Bathyarchaeia archaeon
GCCCTCGCAGTGGTGCTGGCGGTGACGGCGGCAATAGCCCTGGACTACTGGGGCTACGTGATACCGGCCACCTACACGCAAGTGGAGGTCCAGATCACCGGGTTCACCCTCCACGACTCCACCATGTACCTAAGGTTCAGGTACACGAACCCGCGGGGCGTAAGGGTCACCGTCCTAGAGACGTCCTACAGCGTCATGCTCAACGGCGTGGCCCTGACCACGGACACCGTCCCAGGCCCCATCGTGGTGGAGGGGGAGGAGCCGGCCACCGCGGAGAGAACCCTGACCCTGCCCCCAGACAGCAGCCCCAAAGTGCAGGCCGCCCGCATCAGCAGGACCTGGGACTGGGAGTTCAAGGGCGCCATGAGAGTGAAGACCACGCTGGGGGACACCCGCATAGACTTCAGCGAGACCAGCAAGTACGCGCCCATGTTCACACCATGAGCCTGTCTGCAACAGGAGTTGCTGACAACCTTTTTATAACCTGGCGGCGCCTCAAACAGCACTAACGGTACGAGGAGACTGAAAATGGGGTATCGTTTTGTCGGGCCCCCGTCGCGGGAGCAGAGCTGAATGGGGTATCGCATTCTCAGGTAGACCCCAACGAGATTCAAGGCGTAAAGCTTCTATGAATAAACCCGAGCAGCCCTTCAGGGTCAGGCGGGACTGGGAGGAGACTATGCATGACTGAGATGACCGGAGCCAAGGCATACATTAAGGCCCTGGAGCGGGAGAAGGTGACCCACGTGTTCGGCATCACGGGCGCCGCCCTGATACCCATAACAGACGAGTTCCTGGACAGCGACATCAGGTACGTGCCCGGGGTCCACGAGCAGGGAAGCGCCCACATGGCAGACGGCTACGCCAGAGCCTCCGGGCATCCAGGCGTCGTACAGGTGACCAGCGGACCAGGAGCAACCAACATCGTCACCGGCCTCGCCACGGCGCAGCTGGACAGCAGCCCCCTGGTCGCCTTCACAGGCCAGGTGTCCACCGGGATGGTGGGCACAGACGCCTTCCAGGAGGTGGACATCATAGGCGTCTCGGCTAGCATAACCAAGTGGAACCACCAGGTCAGGGACGCACGGAGAATACCTTGGGCCGTCAAGGCCGCCATGCACATAGCCAACACGGGCCGCAAGGGCGCCGTACTGGTGGACCTACCCAAGAACGTGACAACGGACACAGCCGAAATGGAGTTCCCAGACACAGTCGAGTTCGCGGGCTACAAGCCCAGATTGGAGCCCGACCCAAGGGAGCTGGACTGGGCCGCCAAGGTGCTGGCAGAGGCCCAGCGCCCCGTGATAATGGCCGGAGGCGGAGTCATAGCCTCCGGAGCCGCCCACGAGCTCACAGCCCTGGCCGAGATGCTCATGGCGCCCACCGCCACCAGCCTCATGGGCAAGGGAGCCATACCCAGCCGCCACCCCCTCAGCCTGGGCCTCTGCGGAATGCACGGCCGCACAGAGGCAAACTACATGGTACCAGACGCCGACGTGCTCCTGGTCATAGGGTCCAGGCTCAGCGACAGGACCACCGGCGCCCTCGCCGGCTTCGCCCCCAACGCCCAGATAGTGCACGTGGACATCGACAAGAGCGAGATCGACAAGAACGTGAGCAGCATCATCCGCGTCTGGGGCGACGCCAAGCCCGCCCTCGCCGGCCTCATCAGCCGCGTCAAGGCCATACGCGTGGCCGAGGGCCGTAACGGGGAGTGGAGCAGACGCATCAAGGAGTTCAGGAGGGACGCCGAGCCCGCCGAGGACGCGGCCATCTCGGGGCCCGCCGTCATGAAGGCCATCAGGCGAGCCCTGCCGCGCAACGCCTACGTGACAACTGACGTGGGCCAGCACCAGATGTGGGCCGCCCTCCACTTCGACGTGGAGGAGCCGGGCAGCTTCCTCACCAGCGGCGGCCTAGGCACCATGGGGTGGGGCACCCCAGCCGCCATAGGAGTCAAGGCCGCGCTCCCCGACAGGCCCGTCCTCAACATCAGCGGCGACGGCAGCTTCGCCATGACCGAGAACAACCTGGCAGTAGCCGTGGACGAGAACCTACCCATAACCATCGTGGTGCTCAACAACCACATGCTGGGCATGGTGGCCCAGTGGCAGCGCCTATTCATGGCGGGCAGGTACTCGGCCGTCCACAGGGACTACACCCTGGACTTCACGGCGCTCGCCCGGACCTACGGCGCCCACGGAGTGCGGGCCGAGTCCATCCGGGAGCTTGAGGCCGAGGTGAGGAGAGCCGCCCAGGCCGACCACACAACCGTCATCGAGGTGCCCATAGACCCCGAGGAGAACGTGTACCCCATGATCCCCCCGGGGATGGGTTTAAAGGACATATTGAAGGAGAATCTACCATGACGCCCCTAAACGTCATAAGCCTCATGGTGGAGAACAAGCCCGGAGTCCTCTTCAACATAAGCAACAACTTCAGACGCAAAGGCTTCAACATCCACAGCATCACCGCCATCGCAGGCGAGGACACCGACACCACCAGGATCACCATCACGGTCCGCGGCGACGCCCACGAGGTCACCAAGCTCGTCGAGCAGATAGAGAAGATGGTGGACGTAATCAAGGTCAAGCGCCTGGACCCGCTGCGCATCGTCCAGCGCGACATGGCCCTGGTGAAGCTCAGCACAGCGGACCCCATGGCCCAGGAGGAGGCCCTGGACACCATCAACAGGTACAAGGGCCAGATACTGGACATAAAGCCGGACACCATCATCGCGGAGGTCACCGGCTCCGTGGACGAGGTCAGCGAGTTCATGCGCGACGTGAAGCACATAGGCATCGTGGAGGCCGCCCGCACAGGCATAACGGCCATCGAGAAGGGCTGGCTCACCCTAGAGGGCAACGGTTTATAGCCGCCTACGTGCTGCGCCGACGGCATGCGGCCCGTCATCTTCAAGGTGGAACGCGTCTAGCCCCC
>DASWLJ010000247.1:0-3089 GCA_036396185.1 Bathyarchaeia archaeon
CGTCGGCGCAGAGCACGTGTTCAAGGCTATAGACGAGGCGCGAAGAGCCAGGGGCGCCGTGGCGGAGGGCAACGTGGGCGCCGGCACACCCATGACCGGCTACGGGTTCAAGGGGGGCATAGGGACCTCGTCCAGGCGCGTAGGCGCCGCCACCCTGGGGGCGCTGGTGCAGCTCAACTGCGGAAGGAAGGAGGACCTCCTAGTGGCCGGCGTACCCGTGGGGGCGGAGGTGAGGCTCCCGGAGAAGCCGAAGCCAAGCCCAGGCAACAGCATAATGATGATCGTGGCCACCGACGTAGCCCTGGACACCAGGCAGCTGTGGAAGGTAGCCAAGCGGACCGCGATGGGCTTAGCCAGGACGGGCAGCTACAGCGGCAACGGCAGCGGCGACTTCACCATAGCCTTCACCACCGGCGGCCTCGGGAGCGACGAGTACGCGTCCAGCCTCGACGAACTCAAGGATGTCCGCGGGGACGGGGTGCTGAGCCCCCTATACAAGGCCACAGTGGAGGCCACCGAGGAGGCGATACTGAACGCCCTCTTCAAGGCCGAAACCATGACAGGGTTCCAGGACCATGTCCGCCACGCGCTGCCCCTCGACCAGACTGAGAAGGTTCTGAGGAAGTACGGCCGGCTGGGGTGACCTAGCTGCATTTTTATCATTGAACACCGAGCTTATGTTTGATGTACATTGGCTGACAGGAAGCCAGTTGAGATCATGGACCTGGCCAGCATCCAGGCAGTCTCGGACCCCCAAATAAGCCCAGACGGTGGCCGCGTCGTGTTCGTCAACACGGTCATGGACTTCGAGAAGGACGAGTACCTCAGCGACCTCTGGATGGCCGAGCTGGACACCGGCAAGGTCTACCAATACACGTCGGGCCGCAGGAAGGACAAGAACCCCCTGTGGAGCCCCGACGGCGATCGCATCCTCTTCACATCGACCCCGCCGCCGGGCAAGGACGGGGAGAAGAAGAAGGCACAGCTCTACGTCATCGACGTATCGGGCGGAGAGGCCAGGCAGCTGACCGACGTGGAGAACGGCGTCGACGTCCCCAGGTGGGCGCCCAACGGTAAGAGCATCCTGTTCCTCAGCAACGTGAAGCGTGTTGACAGAGGCGAGAGCGACGTCAAGGTCATCGACCGCCTCGTATACAAGTTCAACGGCAAGGGCTTCTTCGAGAACCTCCGCAAGCACCTGTTCACGGTGCCCGTGAAGAGGGGCAAGGCGAAGCAGGTGACCAAGGGCGAGTTCGACGTATCCAACGCCGAGTGGATGAGCGACGGGAAGAGCGTCGTCTTCGCCAGCAACCTGGACCCCGACGCTGACATAGTGCGCCGCAGCTATCTCTACAAGGTGGACGCCAAGGGCGACGACCCTGTGCAACTCACCAAGACGCTCATGAGCATAGGCGGAGTAAGCCCCAACCCCAAGAAGAAGATCATAGCCTTCTCGGGCCACGACTACCACAACGGTAGCGGAACCAACAGCGACGTATGGACGCTGACCGAGGGCGAGGAGCCGGTTAATCTCACCTCCGGCTTCGACCAGGACCTGGGGGCTAAGCTCAGCAGCGACATAAGGGTGAGCAGCCCCGAGGGTCTACCGGTCTGGGGCGGCGAGCACCTCTACTTCAACAGCGCCATGGATGGGGACGCGTGCCTCTACAGGGTGCACGCGAAGGGCGGCAAGGTGGAGAAGGTGCTTGGCGGCAGGGACCACAGCGTCGAGGCGTTCACCGTCGCTGACGACGGAAAGGTGGCGTACACCGTCCTGGAGACCACTAAGCCCATGGAGCTGTGGACTTGGGACGGCAAGAAGTCCAGGCAGGTCACCGACCTCAACAAGGACTACGTGAAGAAGACCGACATCGTGCCCCACGAGGAGTTCACCTTCAAGAGCAGCGCAGGCCACACCGTGCAGGGCTGGCTCATGAAGCCGCCGGGCTTCGACCCGGCCAAGAAGTACCCGCTGATACTGCACATCCACGGCGGCCCCAGGGGCGCCTACGGCGACGCATTCATGCATGAATTCCAGTTCCTGGCCGCCCAGGGCTGGGCCGTCGCCTACGTCAACCCGTGGGGCAGCGGCGGCTACTACGAGGAGTACCAGGCCGCGTTGCCGGGCCACTACTTCGAGCAGGACTACGACGACCTGATGAAGACGGTGGACGTGGCGATGCAGCGCAACAAGTGGGTGGACGGTAAGAGGCTGGGCGTCACCGGAGGCAGCTACGGCGGGGTGATGACCAACTGGATCATAGGTCACACCGACAGGTTCGCGGCCGCCGTCACCCTACGCAGCATCACCAACTGGATAAGCTTCTTCGGGTGCAGCGACATCGGGTGGACCTTCGGCAAGACCGAGATCGGCGGCCACTGGTGGGACATGGAGGAGGAGTTCATGGCGAAGAGCCCCATAAGGTACGTGAAGAACGTGAAGACCCCCACCATGATCATCCACAGCGAGGAGGACTACCGCTGCCCAATAGAGGAGGGAGAGCAGCTCTTCGCGGCCCTCAAGGTGCTGGGGGTGCCCACCGAGATGGTCCGGTTCCCCGGGGAGAACCACGAGCTGAGCCGAAGCGGCAAGCCCAAGCACAGGAAGGAGCGCCTGGAGCACATGGCCCGCTGGTTCAAGAAGTACTTCGAGTAAACCCTTTCTTCCAATCTTTATTTAATATGTTTAATCATGATCGGCCTCGATTGGCGCAGGTACTGGACTGAACACGATGAGAACGAAGGCGCCGCCAAGTTCGCCCAGTTTATGGCGGACAAGTTGGACGAGTTGTTCGACTGGAGAAGGGTCTCCTCGTTCGCCGATTTCGGCTGCGGTCCTGCCACCATGATACTCGTCCTTGCCGAGAGGCACCCCGAGACGAGCTTCCATGGTTTTGACGTCTCAGAGCCGGTGCTAACCAAGAACAGGGTGAGAGCGAGAGACGCGAAACTTGGTAATGTGGATTTCAGCCAAGCGACTCTACCCAACATCGATGTGGCTGGAGGCTTCGATCTCGTTACTTGCCTGTCCACACTGCACTACGTGGAGCGGGTAGAGGAAGCTGTACACAGTCTGTATATGATCGTTA
>DASWLJ010000248.1:0-2264 GCA_036396185.1 Bathyarchaeia archaeon
TACCTGGACGTAACGTACCTGGGCAGGGAGGGAAGCGACCTCATCATGGGCCCCGCCTTCGACGACGTTTGCTGCGTGGCCGCCCTCATAGAGACCATGGAAATCCTCAGGAAGGAGCCGCTTAAGGGCGTCAAGGTCCACTTCGTGGCCACGGTCCAGGAGGAGGTGGGGCTGCGCGGAGCAACCATCGCCGCCTACAACCTGAAGCCCTGGGCCGCCATAGCCACGGACGTCACCCACGCCGTGGCTCCGGGCGTCAAGGCCAACCAAGTGGCGGGGGTCGAGCTGGGCAAGGGCCCCGTGGTGGCGCTGGGCGCCAACTTCACACGGGCCCTGTGGGAGATGATGGAGCGTGAGGCCGAGGCCAACGGCATCCCCCACCAGAGGCACGGGGTCCCCGCGAGGAGCGGCACCGACGCGTGGGCCATCCAGGTGGAGCGCGGAGGCAACATCTGCGGCCTCATAAGCATGCCCAACAGGTACATGCACAGCCCCAACGAGGTCATCAGCCTCAAGGACCTGGCCAACCTGGGAAAGCTCATGGCGCTGACGGTGAAGGCCCTGGAGAAGAGCGACCTGAAGCACACAGTGGAAGTCTACAGGAAGTAGACGCCTCTCCTATCCCAGGAGCTGCCTCAGCTTCCAGAAGTAGCCTAGGAAGAAGACGACAGTGTAGAAGCCGAACCCGGCCAGGAACCCGCCCATGAACCACTTGTGCTCGATCCTAAGCTTCTGCATGGCTGAGAGCCCCCGGCCACATTATAGATGCTTTATGAAGCCTTGATCACGAAAAGTTCTGGACCAGGTACAGTCTACCGCTGTCATAGGCGACGCCGACGCTCACCCGCTTGTAGTCCTTGTTGAGTATCTGGTCCCTGTGGCCCCAGCTGTACGCCGAGTCGTCGTACACCATATCGTACATGAGCCTGCTCAGGGCGTCCCTGGCCGCGAACTCGTCCCTGCTTGTGTAGTACTTTATGTTCTCACCCATTGTGCTGGGCAGATCAGGGTTGTGCTTGAACTCGCCTGTGCTCAGCATCTGCTCGGCGTACCTCTGCGCTATGGGGTTTGTGTCAAGCTCCAGAGACTCCAGCTTCGCCTTTGTCCTCTCCTCGTTGACCAGTCCCAGCACGTACTCGTGAAGCTCACCGATGTTAGGGTTGGTCGGGAAGATGGGCCCCGCGTCAGGCGTCTCAGGCTCCTGGTACCAGTTGTTTATGATGGCTATGCTGCCCAGGCTTATAGCCAGTGTGATGGCCACGAATGCCATCTTCCTGGGGTTCACTCCAGTGCCCAGGTCCAGGAGGCCGGTCTTCCGCCTCCTGCCGTTCACCCTGGGCCTGTACGCGGGCGCCTCCACAGACTCCACGTAGGGCAGCGGCTCAGCCTCCGCCTGCCCCGCGTAGGGCTTCAGCTTCCCGCTCAGGGCAATGCAGTTGTGATCCCTCTGCTGTATGTGGTCCTCGCAGAAGCTCAGGTTGCAGTGGGGGCACCTGAGTGGCTCATCGAGTTCCTTGCCGCAGTGGTAGCAGATGCCCATCGCTCCGTAGGTAGGGGACCTTTTTCTTAAAGGTTTACCAACGGGTCATCCATAACAGGGATACGGGTCAGGGCCCCGGATGCTCAGCTATTTATATTCAGCCACCGAAGTTATTGGGTTAGTGAACAGTTTTGAAGGCATCCAAGTTCCTCGGGTTGGTCATCGCCGCTGTCCAGCTTGTGGGGGCGGCGGCCCTCGCCCTGGGGGTGCACACGATGATAGGCGTCTCGGGTTCGGCGTTCTCGCAGGGGGGCCAGGAGATACAGCCGCAGATGGGGGACCCCGTGGTCATCCCCCTCACCCTCCACCCTAGGAACGACGGGTTCTTGGAGGCGAGGCTCACCGTATCGCTGAGCCTGGTCGTGGACGGCGACAACATCCTGGCCACGGACTCGGCCACTGTGACCCTACCCTCGGGGGGCTCCGAGCCAGTGGAGCTGGAGCTGAGTGTACCAGCGATCCAGTTCCAGCAGTACCTGGGCTCCTCGGACGCGTCCTGGGTGGCCGCTGTCCAGGTTACGACCCTCTTCGACCTCATCAGCTTCAGCAACACAATGACGGTGACGGGAGGAGCCTGAGATGAGCGGTAACGAGAGGATACGGGCGATCATCGGGGCCGCGGTGACCCTCATATTCTTCGTGGGGGCGCCATACATGCTGCCCAAGTATCTGCCCCCCAACATAGCCCAGCTGCTGGCAGAGTCGGGGTTCGACCTCCAGGGCT
>DASWLJ010000249.1:0-4865 GCA_036396185.1 Bathyarchaeia archaeon
CAGTCATGGGTTACAGTACTCCATGGCTGTCAAGGTAGGCGAACCACCGCTGAAAGGTGTCAGGGTCCTTGACCTAACAAGGGTGCTGGCGGGACCTTTCTGCAGCATGACTCTATCGGACCTCGGGGCGGAGATCATTAAGATTGAGATACCAGGCAACGGGGACGACACAAGAGCCTTCCCACCATACATCAACAGTGAGAGCAGCTACTTCATGTCGGTGAACAGGGGCAAGAAGAGCGTCACACTGAACCTGAAGGAGGACTCGGCGCGGGAGGCCCTCCACAGGTTGGCCGCAAGGTGCGACGTGTTCCTAGAGAACTACAGGCCGGGTGTGACCAAGCGCCTGAGCATCGACTATGACACACTGAAGAAGATCAACCCGAGGCTCATATACTGTAGCATCAGCAGCTTCGGCCAGACCGGTCCCTATAACCAGTGGCCGGGCTACGACCTCATCGTTCAGGGAATGGGGGGCCTCATGGGTCTAACGGGTGAGCCTGGCAGACCCCCCGTCCGCGTCGGTATGGCCGTCACCGACATAGGGGCTGGCATGTACGGGGTGATAGGCATCCTGGCGGCCCTGCGGGCCCGGGACGCCACCGGCGCGGGCCAGTACATAGACGTGTCCATGCTGGACGGCTCCGTGAGCTGGATGACCTATGCGTCCGGCAACTACTTCGCCACAGGCGAGAACCCGCTGAGGCTGGGCTCGGCCCACCCCAGCATAGTGCCATACCAAGGCTTTGAAGCAGGTGATGGAAAGCACATCCTAGTGGCGTGTGGTAACGACAGGCTCTGGGAGATGATGTGCGACGCCATGGGCCTTGGGGCGGTAAAGAAGGACCCCAGGTTCACAAGCAACGGCCTCCGTGTCACCAACAGGGGCACACTGATACCCCTACTGGAGGCAGAGTTCATGAAGAGGCCCAGGGACGAGTGGCTGAAGACCCTGAAGGACGTGGGTTTCCCCTGCGCCCCGGTCTACCTGCTGGACGAGCTATTCAGCGACCCCCAGGTCCTCGAGAGGGGGATGCTCAGGGAGGTGGATCACCCGAAGGCCGGGAAGATTAAGCAGGTGGGGCCTGTGCTGAAGATGAGCGGCACGCCCTGCGTCATGGGGAGCCCTCCACCCACCCTCGGCCAGCACACTGAAAGCGTCCTCAAGGAGCTTGCCGGGTACAGCGAAGACGAGATAAGAGAGCTTCGGGAGAAAGGGGCGATATAGGGGCTCAGGGGCTTTTCCAGGCCACGAAGAGGGCTGTGAGGTAGGGCCTCTCCACGGCACCCCCGAACCTCTCATCCGCCAGCCGCTTCACGTCCAGGTATAGGAGTCTCCGCGTTTCCTCGGGTAGCGCGCGGTGGTCTGAGTACGTGTCCATCAGCTTGACGTAGTCGTCGCTGCTGTAAGTCCTCTGCCAGACGTACCGCCTCACAGTGGGTTCCTCGAAGAAACCGGAGGACCTTATCTGTTCCCCTATTTCTGATCCTCTGGTCCGTCGTAGGCTTCGTATCGGGGTCAGACCACTCAGGCACCCGTCTCCTGTAAACCTCCTGCACTTCCTGGAAGAATCCTGTGTACGGCGTCGGGTGAAGGTTCCAGAAGAGGGCGATGAAGCCCCGCGGCTTGAGGGCCGCGGATAGCTTACGGTAACCAGCCTCAGGGTCCACCCAGTGCCACGCCGTACCGGAGGCCGCTAGGTCGAAGTAAGCCTTCTTCAGGGGCCAGTCCTCGAACCTGGACAGGCTGAACTCCACGGGGTAGCCTCTGAGCTTGCGCCTGGCCACCTCAAGCAGGCTGCCGCCCGGCTCAACGCAGTGAACTCGTAGGCCCCTCCTGGCGAAGCTGAGGGTCGCCTGCCCCGTCCCGCAGCCCACCTCAAGGACACGCGACCCGGGCTCCAGATGAACCAGCCGGGCTATGTCGTCGAAGAGTTCCTCCGGGTACCCGGGCCGCACCGCGTCGTAGGTCTCGGCGACCTCGTCGAAGGCGTGGGACATGGATAACTTATTGTCTGTCCCCGTTTATTGACTCTTTTCAGGGATCAGGTAAGTATTTTTTTATGGACTCTAGGCGCACTCTTATCAGCCGAGAGATTACCTAAACGGTATGGCGCCGAGAAACCCCGTGGTTCGTATAAAGACGAGCTTAGGGGACATCAGGGTAAAGGTCTTCCAGCAGAAGGCACCCGTCACGGCGGACAACTTCCTGCGCTACGTGGACGCCGGGCTCTACGACGGCACCACGTTCTTCAGGACCGTTACTTTGGAGAACCAGCCCGACGACAAGGTGAAGATCGAGGTGATACAGGGAGGCATGGTCCCCGAGGAGAAGAGGTTCCCGCCTATAGAGCACGAGACCACCCAGGCGACGGGTTTAATGCACTTAAACGGCACCGTGTCCATGGCCCGGTTCAAGCCGGGGTCGGCCGCCTCCAGCTTCTTCATCTGCATCGGGGACCAGCCCGAACTCGACTACGGCGGGGCGAGGAACCCCGACCTGCAGGGATTCGCGGCCTTCGGCGTGGTTCTGGATGGGATGGACGTCGTAGAGAGGATACAGGTTCAGCCCCACGAGGGTCAGAGGCTCACTCCTCCAATAGTCATCGAGTCTGTCAGCAGACTCAAACCCGATTAAATAAAAACACAACCACGCATAAACCAAGTAAAAAAAGATGAAGCAGAAGGGTGGGCTACTTCAGGCTGCTCCTCTGCACCATCTTCATGAGCCAGAAGACCACGAAAGCGATGATCACGAAGTCGATCACCGCGCCCACGAAGTGGCCCAGGGCCAACACGATGGGGCCCAGCGCCAAGGTAGCCTGCTCCCACGCGCCCCCCGGAATGAAGAATGTTACGAAGGGCATGATGATGTCGCTGACCAGAGCAGAGACCAGGCTACCCACGGCCCCGCCCATGATGAAGGCGATGGCCAGCCCGACAACCCCATACTTGTTCAGGAACGCCGTGAACTCCTCCACGAAGCCCTTAGGCTTCGGGACCGGCGGCGCAGGCGCAGCCGGCTTGGGGGTCACAGCCTCCCGTATAGCTTTAAGCTCCTCAAGCATCTCTTTTTCAACGTTACTCAAAACTGAGTCACCGCTAAATCTGATGGGAGCCGCCGTTAATAACTATGGAGGATAGGAGAAGGCTGCCTCGAACGACTCGTATGTTGTCAGGCCCTGAGTCGTCATCACCGTCTGCTCCGTGAGAGACGAACCATCCCACGAAGTAGCGCATATAACCTTCGACCTGTCAAGGGAACCCACGAGCATGTACGGGTACTCGTCCTTGAGGTTGCCCCTGACCTGTATCCACCACTGGTTGTCCGTGCCACCCACGTATATCTCCCAGGCGTTCAAACCAGAGGGGGTCCACACACCCGAGGACCACGTCTTGTAGCTCAAGGCATCCACCCCGTAGTCGCCCACCACCAGCAGGAACGTTGACCCTGTCGGCATCCAGTCCCCGTCGAAGCAGCGGGTAGTAGTCGTATACAGCCTGTTGTCCATAAGCTGCGACGAGGCCCATCCGGCTCCACCCCACAGGTTTGTGTACAGGTCGGTGCCCGAGTCGATCCCCATGAGCATCACGTCGTCGGAGACGGGGTCCGGTTTTAGCACCACCCAGTAAATGTTGTTGCTCCCGAAACTGACGCTGCTTCCGACATGCCACGCCCCGTCGTACGTCGCAGTGCTGATGATTTTCTGCTTCGCTGCCGCAACCAGCAGTTCACCCGTGCTCCTCTCATACGCGAGAGACCCGACCTCGTGGGCCACGTCGGTGACCGAGGTAGACAGCCGGTAGAAGTCAGCCCACGTCGAGCCGTCCCATATCCAGCAGCCTACGTACCCATCGCTTGTGACCCCCAGCAAAGCCAGTTCGTTTGAACCCGGGTCAGGGTTCTGAGTCAGCGACACCCAGTAGTAGTCCTTCTTGCCGGCCGGGTCGTCGATGTACCCTTCATGGACCATGGTTGAGCCATCGTATATCCTGTAGGTCAGGTCCTTGGAGGCGTCTACGCCGTTGTTCTCGTACACGAGGACAGCCCTGCCGGATGTCTTCTCGTACTCGACGTCGAAGGGCCGTGCAACGCTGTTAGGCCGTGATGTCCACGGCTTACCAATTTGTGCAAAGCTCCAGCTGAAGCCGTCGTAGGTATAGATGTACAACGTCTCCTGCTCGCTCAGCACCACCATCGCTGCCGTGTCGGTCTCCCCTGAGGCTGGGTTGAACACTGTCCTCACGAGCCGTATGTTCGAGTCGGCCGTGTCTGGCACCATGTGCTCGTCGCTCCACGCGAGATCGTAGAACCTGTACTTGGGAACAGCGGGGCCGCCCAGCCCACCTCCGCTGTAGCCGATGAGCACATTTGGCGGGATGGATGTACCCCCACCGCTCGTGAAGACGCTCATCACGTTGGGGTCCCCGCTCAGTATAATGAGGAAGACGCTGAGCTCGTCCCTTATGCTCTTCTTCTCGAATAGGAACGTCTCTAAATAGGTTCCTCCGGGCGCTATGTTCAACGCCTCGGAGTATTGTATGAGTGGGGCTCCCCCATCGTCGAGTATGATCTCCCCGCTGGCGTCCAGCGCCTGAATCTCTATCTCGGTGCTCTGGGGCACGGCGGCGCTGTTCTGGAGCTCTAGGGTGAGCTCAACCGCCATCTTACCCAGGTAGACGAAGCTGCTCTGAAGAACCACGAAAGGCGTCTCCGTTATAGAGACGACCTCGATGTTTTTAGGCTCCGTAATGATGTTGAAGTACCAAGCCGCCGTCGAGGAGACCATCAACGTGGCCACAGCAGCCGCTATGATCACGTCTCTGGTTACCTTGAACATGGCTCAGGGATACCTTCACCCTGA
>DASWLJ010000250.1:0-1638 GCA_036396185.1 Bathyarchaeia archaeon
ACCCGGAGACTATCCACATGTTCGACGGCGTCAGGAGGGCCTACGTCCTCCAGATCCTGTACCTTATGAAGGTCATAGAGAGGCTTGGCACAGACGAGGCGCTGGGCATCCTAGAGGAGGCATCGGAGAGGCAGGGCGTCATCGTGGCGCGAGAGATGAGGAGAACGATGCCCGAGGGGCTGAGCCCCCTGGACGCCGGGGCAGAAGCCTACAGGAGGTTCATGGTGGACGCAGGCGCTGAGGTGACCGAGCACAGGCGGGACGAGGGCGGCGTCACCTTCGCCGTGAGGAGGTGCCCCTTCTACGAGGCGTTCCTGGATGTGGGCGTGGACTGCGGCATGTTCCTCAACGGCCTCTGCAGGAACCTGACGCTCCCCAACGTCCAGAGCACCCTCAGACACATCGACGGGAGGCTCAGGGTCGAGACCGTGCTGACACGCGAGAGCGCCGAGGAGCTGTGCCTGGAGCGGGTAACGCTCTCCGACGGGTGACAGCCGAGGTACCGTTTAAAGCCTCAAGCCCGCACCTATCCCCCATGACGATCGAGTACGAGACAGACATCCTCGTAATAGGCACCGGCGGCGCCGGGCTCAGGGCCGCGGCCGAGGCCCACGAGAAGGGCGCACGTGTACTCCTAGTATCCAAGAGCCGAGCCGGATACAACAACTGCACCATAGTGGCTGGCAGCGGCTACCTGGCGGCCGTGGGCGGCATGACGCCCGAGGAGCACAAGGAGAAGACGCTCAGTGTGGGCAAGGGCGTGAACGACCCCAAGCTTGTGGAGGTTCTTACTAGGGAGGGAGGCGTAAGAGTCCTAGAACTGGAGAAATACGGGCTCGTCGTCAACGTGGGGAGGGGCGGAATCCACGTCGGGGACGCCGACACCAAGCTGGGGCAGGGGATCACCCTGCCCATGGTCAAGTACCTTAAGGACCTGGGGGTTCCCTTCGTGGACAACGTCATAGTCACCGAGCTCCTCAAGGACGGGGACAGGGTCGTGGGGGCTGTAGGGTACAGCAGCGACGAGAAGCAGCCCGCTGTCTTCTCAGCCAAGGCCGTGGTGCTGGCGACGGGCGGAGCCGGCGCACTCTACAAGCGCACCGACTGCCCCCTGAAGACAACGGGGGACGGGTACAGCCTCGCCTACAACGCGGGGACCAGGCTCAGAGACATGGAGTTCGTTCAGTTCTTCCCCCTGGCCCTCGCCGAGCCCGGTGTGCCCCAGCTGCTGGTGGACGGCGCCCTTGTGGAGCAGGGCAAGATAATCAACGTCATGGGGGAGGAGATACCCGTGAAGCACAAGGTGATCGAGAGGCCCTTCATAGCCAGGAGCAGGGACTTGCTGAGCAGGGCCATGATGAGGGAGATACTTGAGGGGGGAGGCGTCGAGGGAGCCGTCCTTATAGACGCCCGGGAGGCCATGAAGAAGGCCAAGCCCGGGGACTTCTTCGGCATGGGCAGCTACGAGTTCTACCGTGACAAAGTCCAGGCCCACGAACGCCCTTCCGAGTAGCGCCCCTCAGCCACTTCTGCATGGGCGGCATAGTAGCCAACACGTGGGGCGAGACCGATGTGAGGGGTCTCTTCGCGGCGGGGGAGGTTGTAGGCGGGACGCACGGCGCCAACAGGCACGGAGGC
>DASWLJ010000251.1:0-13740 GCA_036396185.1 Bathyarchaeia archaeon
AGATTTCAAGATTCACATTATGGGCTGTGGTTCATCACCCTTATCTCTGCACATCGCCTACTGGCTGGGTGCGGATAGTGTTGACTCTTCGGGGCATAGACGAAGAGCAGCGTATGGGAACATAATTTTACCCGGAACAAGTGATCGATATGTGGGCGGAAGAAACGGAAAATTCATTACGAAGCAATTAACTCGCTATGAACGCGAATTACTTTCCCATTGTGGTTGTCCTGTTTGTCAAAAAGATCCTTCACAGCTTTGGAATAATTGGGAAGCCAGATCGATTCACAACCGTTACGTGATTAAAAAGGAAAGAGATAATGCAGAAAGCTGGCTTTGTAAAGGAAGAGATTTTTACGAAGAGCAATTGGAAAAGATGTATCGTCGATCCGGATCATATTCTCGCTGGAGATTAGCGAGGATACTCATGAAATACCCTTCTATTACGAGTTTTTGAGTGAGTAAAAGTGATAACCGTAACCAATGTGCCGATTTTTCATGATGTTCTTCGTAATATCTGCCAGAATTCACCAATTGTATATATCGAGAAGACAAAGAACGTTTTTACTATTTCGGCAATTAGTTCGAACGAATTATGCCTCATTTCAACAGATTTCAAGGAAAACTTTTTTGAAAACTGGGATGACCGCATAATAGGTCCTTTTGAGATTGAAGCCAAAATACTTTATGATATTTCCAATATGATGCAGAAAAAATCAACAGTTAAAATTGATATTGAAAACGGAACTTTCACTTTCGAAATAAGAGATTTCATTTTAAAAAAAATAAAATTGACTGAAATGAAAAAAGTGACGCAAAGACTGGAGCTCATAAAGCCTTCTGTCGGTATAAATTTTAAATTTAAATCTGAAAATTTTATAAGAACAATTAGCGAACTCAGCAACATTCTCGATGAAACACAACTTTCGATTAAAAAAGGAACAAATAATCTAGTATTTTCAGGGAGAAAAGATTGTTTATCGATTGAAATATTCCCTCAAGAAATATTCGATTTTCCATTTGAGAATGATATTTACATAGAATTTCCAATAAAATCTTTTCAACATTTCATGCCACTATTGAGCAATTTCAAGGAACTCAATCTCATTATTGCTCCAAAATCACCATTAATAATTGAGGGTGATATGGAGAATTGGAGGATCATCTTCGCAGTCTCAAAAAAAGAGTAAATTTAAAGATAGGAGCCAACCTTCCCATTAAAGATTTTTAATCATGTTCACACTCAACATGATCTAAACAATATCCATTACATTTCCAACAAACCTCCTTTGAGGGAGAGTGTCTGGCATCAGAGCTTCAAACAGTTCATGCACACATATTAAGAGCATTTTGAGTTCATTTGGTATGGTAGCTGGTATGCGGGGTGGGGTTCGAACCCTCTGGATTATATATCAGAGGATTCAAAAATTTCATAATAATAAAACACTAAATATCGTGCATCCACTCACCATAATGGGCGCATACCACAGGGCTCGCCACCATCTAAATGCAACCCGTAAAAAACTCACATTCTTCCATGCAGCCGTCAGGCCGCCGTAGAACAAGCGACGGCCCGCGGACACACGTCGCCGCCTAGAAGCCCTGAAAAAGCCGCCAAACCAGAAAACAAGCCCAAAAACGGATAATCGTGACGGCGGCGACTACACCCCCCCCTCCCCCCATGCACGCAACAAAAAACGCTTATACCCAACCACTGGTAACAAGCAACACCATCAAATAGGGACGAGCCCAAAAGTAGCCAAACTCAAACCGATGTTCATCAACACCAGCAAGACGAAGCCATACGTCGCAGCCCTCTGCAACACAAGCCCACCCCTCAAACCCGCCGTAAAAGTACGCCACATCTGACCCCCATCCAGAGGCCCAATGGGAAGCATGTTCATCATGGCCAGGTTGATCGAGATGAAGTACAGCCAGTTCAGAAACACCAGCAGCTGCCCAGGCATTACACGGACAAACGACGCCACGATGGGCGCCAACAGAACCAGCGCAGCCACAGCGGGCAACCTGTTAGCGGCAGCCAACACGATGGCCGCGACGTAGACCAGGTTGAAGAAACTCACGAGCCAAGGCGGCATCCGGTAACTAAACGTCATGAAGACCAGGATGGTGAGCAGCCCCGTCAACAGGTTGATCATGCTACCGATGGCGAACACCCTCATCTTACTCATCGTCGAAGCCCTCTCCATACCCTCCTCGTCGGGCTCCACGGCGCCCCCGAAGGTGATCACCGCGAACATGACGGCCGCACTCTTAACCGGGATACCCTCCACCACACACATTAGACCGTGGCCCAGCTCATGCGTCAATATGACGACGCCGGCGCCCAGCAGGAACCAGGGGAGGCTGCTGGTGCTTATCGTCACCCCGGGGATCAGAGGCTGCACGGGCGACGCCTGATCGGGCCTGAACACGAAGTTCCAAAGGTTCTTCACCAGAATGAAGGTAAGGAACGAGACCTGGCCCACGCTCGCCGCCACCCCCACGTTACCCAACACCCTCCAGAAGCCGGGGTTCAGGCCGGCTATCCTCCTGATGACATCGTTCAGCCTGGTAGACTTGTAGAGCGCGTAGAACGGCTGCACGTCCCAGCCCCTCTCGCCCAGCTTAAGCCGCTTCGCCGCAAGGTAGAAGGCTATCCACGCGGTCAGCAGGAGGCCAAGGGTCAGAGTCTGGTCAGCCATGCAGCAGATATGGATGAGGCTTAAAATATAAGGCGACCGCACAGAGTTGACGAGATGGACGCCGCGGAGGTGACCTACAGCGAGGGCCGCTGGAGGCTGCTGGATGAACTGAGGTCCGAGGCGGCGGCGATGATGGAGCCCCTGGTTGAGGCCCACGTTGAGCCCCTCGTGTACGGGAGCATCGCCAGAGGCGACGTCAAACGGGGCAGCGACATAGACATCTACGTGCCTTCGCCGCCGTCGCCCACCCTCATAGAGGCCACCCTAGAGAGACGCGGCGTCAAGCTGAGCCACAGAGAGATCATCCAGGCGACACCCAGCTACGCCGCCAAAGCCTACCTGTACACGGGGGACAGGAGAGGCTACAGCTACCCACTGGTGTACCTGAAATCCAACGAGGCAGAGTTCTACGCCTTCGCCGGCTCCCTGAGCCACGGGGGGCTCACCCAGGGGCTGCGGGTCCCCGGAGTGGACAAGAGGCTCATGCTCATAGAGCCCACCGCTGAGGGGCACAGGGAGTCGCCGGTTAAAGGCCAGGAGGGCCCTGTCGCGAGCAAGCTGGGCGTGGACATAAGGATCGTCCTCGAGAGGGTGAGGACCCTCGAGCGACGCGGCAGGGTGGGCCGAACAGGAGTCTACCTGAAACGTGAGCTGGCCAGAGACGAGGACGTGTCCACAGTGTTCAACGAGCTGGCTAGCGGTAAACCGGCTCTGCGTAGAAGATTAAGAAAAAGAAAATAGGGATTTAGCTTAGATCGCGGAACGACTTGACGTCAAGTCCACGGGGTATTCTGACGCCCTCGGCCACCCGCTCACCTATGATGGTGTTGACGTTCTTCTCCTTGGCGGTGTCGATGAGCCTACCGGTCACGATGCCGTCGAAGACCACGACTGAGACGCCCTGGGTGTCCTTGAGCTTGTCAACGAGCTCGCTCACCGGTATTCGGCCCGCCTGGGAGCCGTCGCCCTTCAGCAGCACGGCCTCCAGGGTGCCTCTGAGCCCGTTCACGACGCCGACCAGCTCTTCCCTGGCCTTGGCCTCCTCGGGGGACACCTTCTTGACCGGCGCCTCCTCAGGGAGCGCCTTCTTTGCCGGGGCCTCCTCAGGGGGCGCCCTCTTGGCCAAGCTCTCCTCTAAGGGCACCTTCTTAGCCAGGGCCTCCTGTATCTCTTCGGGGCTCAGCTCCTCAACCTCTTTGCCTCTGGGCGCCCTCGCCACGTAGGTGGGCCTGGCTACCTGAAGCAGCTCCTGTAGGATGAGGTCGCCTCCGCGGTCCCCGTCCAGGAAGGCTATGACGTCTTTCTTCTGGGCTAGGTTCTTTATGGTGTTAGGGATCTTCACGCCCTCAAGGGCTATGACGCCTGTGACGCCGCTCTTGATGAGGTTGTTGACGTCGGCCCGGCCCTCCACCACGATGATCTCGTCACTCTTGCTGATGTCCGGGGTGGCCGTTAGCCGCTCCCGTCCGTAGGGCACGGCTTTAACCTTCTTGTCCTCCCTCTGAACCTCGTCGAGAAGCTTCTCGATCTCCTGGCCTTCCTTAACGACCCAGCTCCTCATGAGCTCCTTGGCCCTCTGAACGATCTGGGACCGTTTCTCGACCCTGACGTCGGTTATCTGGTCTATCTTGACCGTGGACTCGCAGGGTCCCACCCTGTCCACGGTCTCCATGGCGGCCGCTATGATGGCGGTCTCGGCCCTGTCCAGGCTGCTTGGGGCTATTATGGTTCCTGTGGTCTTGTCGTTGGCTGAGGACAGCTCTATGTCGATTCTCCCGATCTTGCCTGATTTCTGTAGCTCGCGTAGCTCGAACTCCTTGGGGAAGAGGCCCTCGGTCTGCCCGAAGATCGCCCCTATGACGTCGTGCTTCTCCACGACGCCGTCCACCTTGAAGCTGGCCTTTATGACGTACTTTGCGCCTGCGAATTTCTCTGTGTCTTTCATTCAGTATCCTCTCTGTTCTCTGTCTCTGTCACCCTTACCGCAGAGGCCCCCGCTCCATCTGGGCCTACCCAGGGTGTGATAGAATCAAACCCTTGCTTCCTATGCACGGACTGATTGCAGGGTAACCACAGGTTTCGCGGCTTCCCCTGCGTGTGAGAGTGATCCCTTTGATTTACGCGTCCCTTTTTTTGACGCTCGTATTCTCTTAATCAGTCTCTGAATAAAAAGGTTCCCGAACAGGTTAATCTTAAGAAGCCGTGCACACGCATTTATGAGAGGTTTAACAGTTGGGAGTGAAGGTTGCAATTAATGGTTTCGGCAGAACAGGGCGCCTCGCCCTGAGAGCCGCCATAGAGAGAGGGTCAAAACTGGAGTTCGTCGCCGTCAACAGGGGAGACGCCGAGACCCTCAGCCACCTCCTGAAGTACGACAGCGTCCACGGTAGAGCCCCCTTCACCGTGGAGGCCGAGAAGGACAACATGGTAGTAAACGGGAAGCCCATCAGGGTGCTCTATGAGAGCGACGCAGAGAAGCTGCCGTGGAAAGAGATGGGAGTGGACCTTGTGCTTGAGTGCAGTGACATGTACAAGGACAGGGATGGAGCCAGCAAGCACCTGAAGGCGGGGGCGAAGAAGGTCCTGATCTCCACGCCTGCGAAGAAACCCGACCTCACGGTTGTCCTAGGGGTGAACGACCACCTCTACGACAAGAAGAAGCACAACATAGTCTCCAACGCCTCGTGCACCACGAACTGCCTGGCGCCTGTGGCCAAGGTGCTTAACGACAGCTTCGGGATAGTCAACGGCTACATGTCCACCATCCACGCCTACACCAACACCCAGGTGGTGCTGGATAAGAGCGTCAAGGACCTGAGGAGGGCCAGGGCGGCCGCCCTGAGCATAATACCCACCACGACGGGTGTGACCAAGGCCATAGGGGAGGTTCTCCCCGAGCTGGACGGAAAGCTGGATGGCATGGCCTTCAGGGTGCCCACACCGGACGTGAGCGTTGTGGACCTCGTGGCGAACCTGGAGAAGCAGGCGTCTGTTGAGGAGATCAACGCGGCGTTCAAGAAGGCGTCGGAGGGCAAACTCAAGGGCATACTTGGCTACAGCGATGAGCCCCTTGTGTCCGTGGACTACATCCACAGCCCGTACTCGGCCATCCTGGACAGCCTTGAGACTAGGAGCATGGGTAAGACGGCAAAGGTGATGGCTTGGTACGACAACGAGTGGGGCTACTGCTGCCGGCTAGTGGATGTGGCCGAGAAGATGCTCTAGGCCCGCCAACCCTTTTTATAATATCTTTATCTGGTTACGGTGAGCTGCTTCATCCGCTCGTAGTTCTCGGGCTTCCTCTCGAAGTACTCTGCCACCGGCTCAAGCAGCTTGATCATGGACTCGGCGACGCCCTTCTTCAGGTCCAGGGGGTGAAGCTCCCCCCTGCTGAAGGTACCCGCGAGCTCCTCGAAGCCTTGGAAGGTGATGTCCCCCCCGTACTTCCTGGGTCTTTCGACCTCGAGCTTGCCTAGATGGGGGAACACCACCATCCTGGCGTGGTCTAGGACCGGGTTGCCTGTAACAACCTTCTCCGGGCAAAAAGCGTCGTGGTACTTCTCCCTGATCTCCTTTGGTGTGTCGTTCACCCATATCGCGCCCTTGGCGACACTCTTGCTCATCTTGTGCCGGATGCTCTCGTTGATGTTCTGGTCCTCGTCGAAGTTGCCGTCCAACTCGGCCTGTTGGAGGCCCGGTAGTAGGGAGTTGTGGAGGCAGACGGGCACCTTGAAACCGAGTTTGGGGGCAACCTCCCGGGCTAGCATGTGCACCTTACGCTGGTCCATGCCTGAGCAGGCGCAGTCCAGGTCCATCTGGAATATGTCGCTTGCCTGCATGGCGGGGTAGAGAGCCCAAGCCGTCTCGACGTCTGAGGCGTCGGCGCTGCGGCCCATGATGGGCATGGATCTGAGGGTTCGCCTGAGGCTGGTGGACTTCATGACGCGGACCACCTTCTCCCAGTAGTCCTTGGTGTCCACGATGTCGCTGGCCCACAGGTACTCCACTTTGCCCTTGGGTAAGCCGAGGGCGGTGAAGCAGTCCTTGAAGTACTCGGCCGCGATGGCTAGGTTCTCGGCCACGCCACCCATCTTGTTGTTGATCCAGCCGTGCCACTCTGCCAAGTATATTATGAAGTGGAAACCCGCGTCCACGTAGTCACTCATCTTCTTGCCTACGATGAGGCCCGTGCCTGCGTGCATGATGCCGCTGGGCTCGAAGCCCACGTAGCCTCGCGGGTGATCATTGGTCTCAAGCAGGCTGCGGAGTTCATCTGCCGTGATGATCTCCTGAAGGCTCTGGCTGACTAATCTGAAGCGGGTCTCTGTGTCCAAGTCAATTCGCTAAGTATCTCGTATCCATGACATGGTTTTTAAGGGTTGAGGGCAGCAGCGGCTGCCCATGATGGCGTCAGATGCTATTGATCGGCTCTGTCAAGCTTCTGAAGCTGGGTCAGCACACTTTCTCGTATCTCAGTTGGCTCAGGTAGGTCGGCTACGATCTTGCCGTTCCTCAGCAGGGGCTTGAGCATGGGCTCCGTATCTCCGCCGCAGACCCTGCACTTCGGGGCGGGGTGGTCGGCGGGCTTGACCTCGTCCGTGAGGCACTCCCTGCAGCGCCACACTTGCTTCCTGCCCCCGAGCTTCCCCCTCTTGGCGTGAGGCTTCCCATCGACTTCTACGATGTCCATGGCGAAGTCCAGGGTCGGCGCGCCGCTAACCCACGTACCCACCCCGAAGGCGTCGGCCCCCGCCTCGCTCAGCTCGGCCACCGTCTTCTCGTTGAGGCCGCCTGAGACGAATATCTTTACTCTCTGGTAGCCTCTGAGGTCCAGCTCCCAGCGCACCTCCTTGACGATCTTTGGGAAGTCGCCGCGACGACTCCCCGGTGTGTCCAGCCTCACCCCGCTGAGGCGGTCCCTCAGTGCCTCGGCGGCCATGATGGCCTCGGTCTTCTCGTCATAGTAAGTGTCAGCCAGTATTATTCTAGGTGACTCGGGCTCTATGACCTCGTCGTAAGCCTTCCAAGCCTGAACCTGGTCGCCGAAGACAATCATCAGCGCGTGGGGCATGGTGCCCGTTGGCTCTATTCCGCATGCCTCGGCCCCAAGGATGCTGGAGACGCCGTTCATGCCCCCTATGTAGGCGGCCCGGTCCATGGCGGGCGCCAGCACCGGGTGGATGCGGCGTATGCCGAACGCGACGACGGGTTTCTCGCCGGCGGCCACGCGCACGTAGGCGGCCCTGCTGGCGACGGCCGACTCCTGGCATATGAGGCCCAGGAGGGGCGTCTCGTACTCGCAGAAGTCCATGTAGGTGCCCTCCACAGTCATCACCGGGCTCCTGTACCCGAGGCTGTCCACGCTGTGGAAGACGCTGCCCTCAGGCATGCTGTACACGTCCACGGGCAGCCCCTCTAGGAGCCTGGCCACCTCCTCTACGCCGCAGAGGAGGCCCCAGCTGTGGTTGTCCGGGGCGGAGCCCGTGGTCACCTCGGCCACGACGTGCACCCTGTCCTTGCCTTTAGCCTTCAGGACCTTCTTGGTGCGTTGGAAGTAGACGTCTGTGGTTCTCCCCTTCTTGATGTCTTCATCCGTGGCCGTGTGGAACAGTTTCATCGCGAAGCCTCCAGCCGCTCAATTAACTTGTCCGAGCCTGCCACCTCGGCGCCGTACATGCGCTTCATGTACGCGAGGCTGTCCGCCTGCTCTTCGTTGGTCAACGCGTCCACGCAGTCCTCGGGCACGATGACCTTGTATCCGCGGTAGAAGGCGTCCGCGGCAGTGTGCTGGACGCAGATGTTGGTGAGCACCCCGGTGAGGATAACTGCCTCGATCTTCAGCTCCCTGAGGAGCTCGTCCAGCCCCGTGGCGTAGAAAGCGCTGTACCTGCGCTTGTGGAGGTGGATGTCCCCTGACGTGGGTTTGAGTTCCGGCACTATCCGGGCTCCCGGAGTCCCCGCCTCTGCGTGGGCCCCCCACACCTCAAACTCGTTGTCGATGCCCGGTAGGTGAGCGTCTGTGACGTAGACGACTTTGACCCCCACTCCACGGGCTGCGTCCAGAAGCCTCCTGACCCGGGGCACCACTGCGCGGGCTCTCTGGTTGCCCAATCTGCCCGTGACGAACTCCTCTATCAGGTCTATGACGAGGACGGCGGTCTTCAATGTGCTTCACCTGAAGGTGCGCCGCCTCAGCTATACATTTTACTGGTTTGGGGCCGCGCCTGTTCCCTGCAACAAACGTTCAGCCTCATCGAACCGGCGTCGCCGTACTCGGCTGAGCTCTCTCAATTGCAGTGAGCCTCGGCGCGTCGCCCCGCCCCGCCTGTACCGTGCGTGGGTAAACCACGAATCATCGTTGAGCCTCCGCGTGGTCCGTCTGCACGGCTGCGTCGTCGTACTTGACGGGGCAAGGTGATCAGTGATCGCTGCGACTTATGCCTTTCCCATCCTGAGGGGTATCCACGCCCCGGAGATGCTATCGTACTCCCACTTACGCTCCTTCCTGTAGAAATCCTCTAGGTGCATGCCGATCTCCTCGGCCGCGTACAGCTCGCTAAACCTCTCTGCCTTCGCCGGCCCGGCGGCGGGGTCGATGGCCCTGCACTCGGGGGCCACCTCGTAGAAGAAGTCTGACTCGCCCCTCCTCACGTACCTGAAGGGGTAGCTCCGGCAGACGAGGGGCCGGTCACCGTGGATAGAGCAGCGGCTGCCCGCCAGGTGCACGCACGTGGGGTCCGTGTACCTGTAGAGGAAGACCCTGAAGCCCGGGTCCTCCGGGTCTCCCCCCTACCCCAAATGGGGCAACACTCTGTCGCGTGGAAAGAAGTGCTTCTCCCACGGGAAGAGGCTGAGGCCCATCCAGCCACCAGATATTATATGTTCGCAGCACCAGCCACACATCAGGCACTTGAAGCCGTGGGACACAGTGGACGTGTGCCCTCACCTGCTTAATGAACCTGCGGACCACCGCCGATAGTTTAGCTAAAAAAAATGGAAAAATTAATCGCTGAAGATACAGCCACAGTAGCCTTGCGGTCCAGGCGAGGAGCCCGCTACAGGTACTGCCTTAACCAGCGGATGAGGTGCCTGAAACGCTCCTCCCTGTGCTTGGGCTTGCCGCTGCGGCTCAGCTCGTGGTTCTCCCCGGGGAACCTGACCAGCTCTGTGGGGACGCCGTTGAGCTTTAGCGCCGTGAACCACTGCTCACCCTGCTCTATGGGGCAGCGGTAGTCCTCCTCGCTGTGAACTATGAGGCACGGCGTCTTGACGCGGTCCACGTAGTAGAGGGGGCTGTGACGCATCTGCTTCACCAGGTCCTCACCCCAGTAGGTCTTGGCGCCGCTGATGCTCTCAGGCTGCATGAAGCCGATGTCGCTGACGCCGAACTTGCTCACCCAGTTGCAGACGCTTCGGAATGTGACTGCGGCCCTGAACCTGTCGGTCTGGGTGATGATCCAGTTGGTGGTGTAGCCGCCGTAGCTGCCGCCCGTGAGGCCCAGCCGGTTCTCGTCTATCCACCTGTAACGCCTGATGGCCTCGTCCGTGAAGTCCATGAAGTCCTCCAGGTCCACTTCACCGTAGTGACGCATCACCCCCATTGTGTACTCCTCATCGTAGCCGGAGCTGCCCCTGGGATTGGTGTATATGACGGCCCAGCCCTCTGCGGCGAGGAGCTGGAACTCCTGGAATATGCCGTCGCCGTAGGCGCCCCTGGGGCCGCCGTGCATCTCCAGGACGCACGGGTACTTCTCCGCGGGGTTGAAGCCCACTGGTTTGATGACCCAGCCGTCCACCTCGCGTCCCAGCCTGTTCCTGAAGGTGAAGCGCTCCGGCTCAACCAGGCTGAGCTCGCCCAGCAGCCTGTCGTTGAAGCCGCTGAGCCGCCTATCCTCACCCTTCTCCCTGATGTACAGCTCACACGGATGCGTGTTATCCATGGCGATGTAGGCCATCCTTGAGCCGTCGCCGCTGAGGCTGAACCCGTCCACCGTCCTGCTGCCTACGACGGTCTCCACCTCGCCCGTCTCCACGTGGGCCCTGTAGACGTTGCAGTGGGGGGTGTCCGCCGTCACGAAATAGATGTGGTCGCCGCTCCAGACAGGCGTGGAGCTGGGCGTCGAGACCCTGAGGTCCGAGCCCACGCCCTCAAGGAGGCTCCTGTTGAAGCCTGAGGTGACGCAGCGAGGCTTTCCTCCGTCAACGGGCATGACGTACATCTCGTTGTCTGCTGCCAGCTCATCGGGCCTGTCGTAGCCTACGAAGGCTAGGGTGCCCCCGTCGGGGCTCACGCTGAGGTCTGCTATGCTGTAGCCTCCGCCCGTCAGCTTGACGGGCTCGCCGCCCCTAGCGGGGACCATGTATATGTCGCGTACCCGGCTTGTGTCGGCGTCCTCCGCCATGTTCGCGACGAAGAGGATGCTCTTGGAGTCGCCGCTCCACGCCGCGGCCTCCACGTCGTACTCGCCCTTGGTGACCTGTTTGGGCTTGCTTCCGGGCCGCACGGTGAAGAGGTGGCTTCTGCGGCCCTCGAAGAAGCCTGCGGCGTTCAACTTGTACTTGATGAGCTTGACGACCTTGACGTCGGTGCCCTCGGGCTTCTTCTCGGTCCACACCTTGCTTGTGAACAGGATGTCGCGGCCGTTGGGGGCCCATCGGGGGCCGTTGACGCCCTCCTCTGTCTCGGCCACCTTGGTTGCTTCCCCACCCTTCGCCGCTATGACGTAGAGCTGGGTCTTCTTGTCGGGTTCGCGGCCCCTGCTTGTGAGGAGGAGTCTGGAGCCGTCTGTGCTCCACCTGGGGTTGGTGTCGGCTCCGGAGCCGCTTGTGAACTGGATTAGGCCGCCTGTCCCGGCGTCGGCCATCCAGATGTGGCGCTCGTACCTGTCCTCATCATGGTTTATGGTGCTGAGGACGAAGGCTACCTTGGAGCCGTCGGGGCTCATCTGGGGGTCGGAGACGAACTTGAACCTGCGGAGGTCCTCGACCCTGACGCTGCGCTTAGCCATGGTGATCGATGTATTGTTGTGTGGCAGGGTGTTAAGGTTTTCAGGGGTTGAGCCCGAGATTACAGTGGCTGTACAGAACGTGTTTAATTTTTGGGTTGCATTTAAGCGGTTTTTAGCTAACTGGCCGTGTTCAAGGTGGCTGTGTTCAGGGTTCTGGAGGTGCAACGGTTATTAATGTTTGAGGGTTAATGTTGTTAAGGTGAGAGTGTGGACTGGGCCGTGTTTCTGGTGGATTTCTGGGTCCACTTCGGGTTGTTGCTGGTGGTGGCACTGGGCATGAACTGGGTTTGGGGCTGGGCGGGGCTGCCGTTCCTGGGCTCCAGCGTGCCTGTGCTGGTGGGCGGGTTCACGGTGAGCGCGGTCACGTGCAGGGTGGTCTATCTTCTAGCCTCGGCCGCTGGCGTAGGGCTGCTTCCCTGGGGCGGTGAGGGGTGGGTGTACAACAGCGAGTTCAACTCGGGGCTCGCTGAACAGTGGCTCGGGGGCAAGCCCCTGCTGTGCGCCGCGCTGATCTTCTCAAGCCTAGTCCTCTCGTTTCTCCTGGGCGGCGCCGCGGGCTGGCTTGTCGCCCGCCCGGGCCTGGGCAGGGACGCCATCTTCGTGGGGATCGCCAGCTATACGCTGTCCAACCTTGCGGCCTTGATTGGGAGGGAGGTGAAGTGGTTCTCAGGTGGAACGAACGGGGTTTTTGTGCCTGAACTGCTCGTGTTCGCCGGAGGCGCCGGCGCAAGCGTTCTTCTAGGGCTGGTCCTGCTGGTGTCTGCGCTGGTCCTCCTGTCGTTCCGCTGGGTCAAGGCATCCCCATTCGGGAGGAAGGTGGCTGCAGTCAGGGACAACCCTCTGACCGCCTCCAGCCTAGGTAAGAGCGTGGTGGCGGTACGGGGCTGGGCGTTGTTTCTCGGCTCAGGGGCCATGGGGGTCGCAGGGTGCCTGTACTCTCTAAATAGGGGCTTCGTGGTTCAGGCGAACTTCGGTGCCGGTTTTTGGACCATGTGGCCCCTCCTCATGGTGCTCGTAGGTGGGTTCACGGGGGACGCGGGTGTGGTGCTGGGGGTGCTTCTAGTTCAGGGACTTCGGTACCTACTCATCCTGAACAAGTTGATTATCAGTGAGCACCTTTTCTTCCCGTTGGCCTACTTGGAGAACCTAGAGCTTGGAGCCCTGATGATCGTTTTTCTGACGCTGTATCCCAGGGGCCTGAAACGCTTTTGGGCCCGGTTGGAGAAAGAACCAGCGACAGAAAGTAACCCAACGTAGATGTGCGGCGACGAGGCACGTTGCTTTATTTAGTCGCGTTTTGAGTCATGCACCATTTTCAAGTTGCCTCTTTAAGGCTCAGCTTCACAGGTTCATGTCTCGCCATGGTAATAGACTCTGCTTATCCATCCAGTAGAGGACCACCATGATAAACATCCATCCTATCATGATGACGACCCTCTGAGTCAAGTCATCCAGATTGGAGGGGTCCACGCCAGCGAATGCGGCCCATAGAAGTACTGCAATCCCGAGCAGATAGAGGATGGCTGCCTTTTTGTTCAACTTTAATTAAAAATAATCGTGGTGCCTTTTTTAGGTATTTATCAAGCTAGCGCACTATGCTGGAGTCACCCTCACCTGCCAGGGTCCGCCGCTGTGGCTGGAGAACCCCAGCCGAGTGAACTGTCAAATACTTGCGAGGCGGCGAATAACGATACATGCACACGTATACCCTCCGCAGGCACCTAGCCATTCTAGCCTTGGCGTTCACTCTGCTAGCGGGGACGCCCACAGTGCACGGGTCACCCGTGGCCGTGGAGGGCTACGTGGTGGACCAGGCGGGGGTGCCCCTCGGCGGCGCCCGGCTGATCCTGTACGGTAGCAGCCTGGTCGGCGAGGCGACGACGGGCCCCGACGGGCACTACAGGCTGGAGGCCGACACGTCCACGGCCAGGCTGACACTGTACGCTACATACGACGACCCGGGCACCGAGAACTATGACTGCCTACCTCAGGCGAGACTCCTCGCCGGCGCCGAAAGCTATGCGGCC
>DASWLJ010000252.1:0-26085 GCA_036396185.1 Bathyarchaeia archaeon
GGCCTCGTAAGGAAGGTCAACCTCATAGTGGCTACCACCAACAACTACGCCGACATTTGCATGAGCATACGGGACGCGGCAAAGGGGTTGATAAAGGGGGGCAACATCAACGATGGCCTCCTGAATATGGTGGAGATGAGCTTCAGGGCCTACGACCCGTGCTTCGGGTGCAGCACCCACGCCCTACCCGGTGAGACTCCCTTGAGGGTCAACATATACGACAGCGGCAAGCGGCTAGTGAAGACCGTGCAGAGGGGCTAAACCCGCTTGAGGACCCTCGTCATCGGGGTGGGCAACCTCCTCCGCTGCGACGACGGGGCGGGCATACACGTGGTCAACCGACTCAGGAGGGAGGCGCCTCACATAGATGCAGAGGACGTAGCCATGGGGAGCATAGAGATACTTGAGGCCATGAAGGGCTACGACAGGGTCATCGTGGTCGACGCGGTGAGGACCGGGGCCGAGCCCGGAACCGTGTTCCGTGTAAACCTCTCAAAGGGGGAGGAGCCTCCGGTTGTCGCATCCAGCCACGGCGTGGACCTTATGACGACGCTCAAGCTGGGTGCCAGACTGTTCCCCGGCGAGATGCCGGGCGAACAGATCATCGTAGGGATAGAGGCCATGGACGTCGCCACATTCAGCGAATCATGCACCCCGCCCGTGGAAGCCGCTATAAGAGTTGTGGTGGAAGAGATCATCTCGCTCGTGGGCTAACCCTTTGCGTTTGGCTCTGATCTTGGAAGTTAGCAGGCGCTAGGCGGCTCAAAGATCACACTAGGTGAGAGTATATATGTGAAAGTGGCGCGTCATTATGAAACCATATCAATATATATGGACCCGGCGGATATCAGGTGATTCTGATGGAAACCCGGAAGATCATGGCCCTCGGTAAGTCGAGCCTCGTGGTCTCCCTGCCCAGGGATTGGATAAAAATGAACAACCTCCACCGGGGAGACTCGTTGACTCTACAGGCGGGCACGGACCTTTCGCTCATACTCCACCCCGAATTAAAAAACGATGAGAGGAAGCGTGAGATAGAAATCAAGATAGACCCCGATGACAGCGATGGCGCCATCACCAGGATGCTCATAGGAAGCTACCTTAACGGATACAACATCATCACAGTCACAAGCACCAAGATATTCCCCGTTGAGCAGCAGCGAGCAATAAGAGGCGTAGTAAAAAGCCTCTACCTACGGATCATCGAGAGCCAGGCGAGTCAGGTCGTGCTTCAGTCACTCATGGACGAGTCAATGGCCTCCATCTTCCAAGCGCTTGAGCGTATGCACATAATCACGAGCAGCATGTGTCGGGATGTCCACAGGGCCATGGTCGAGTGGGACCTGGAACTTGCCAGGAGCGTCATCAGCCTCGAGGAGGACGTGGACCAGTTTATGTACTTCCTGTTTCGGCTAATCCGATCCGCGGCCATCAACCCTAGCCTAGCCAACTGGCTGGGGGTCGACATGCTGGACTGCTTGGACTACCAGACCCTCGTAAGCCTCATTGAGAGGGTGGCGGACCGTGTCAACGAAATCGCGGTCAGCATAGTTGCCCTCCAGGAAGGTAACGTTAAGGTCCCTAGTGAGATCGCGGATGTCCTCATTAGGACGGCTAAGGCAGCGTTCGACAACTACGACAGAGCCATTGACATCTTCAGGTCGGGGTCGGTTGGGGAAAGCGAGACCGTGATGAACCAGCTTGAGGAGATTAAGAGGCTCACCAAGATGATAACGCCAATTCCGATAAGCAACGATCAAAGCGGGGAAGCCGTGGTCCCTCTATTCATTATCAGGGATAATCTCCGGAGGATAGGCGAATACACGGCTGACATAGCCGAGCTTACGATAGATAAGGCCTATAAGCCAGGCTCCTGATCTTATACTACATACTCATAAATACTTACTATGGGTGTGTTTGATAATACACGTATATATAATATTACAATAATATTTATCGAGGGGGTCTCACACATACGTGTCGGTGTTAGAAAATGAATGCACCGTGGCACGATGCGGTACAGAAGGTCCTCGACAAGGACGACTCGCCCGTAAAGAACTACCCATGTACATCAGAGAAGAAGAACGGGTACCTGGTCATAACGGGGAAGAAGCTTGTGTTCGTCCAGGTTAAGGGCCTGTTCGCGAAGACCTACGACGTAGTCTGGGACGTACCCTACAGCGGCTTGAAGGAGCTCAAGCCCTCCGACAAGTACAAGATCGAGGTAAACAGTGGAGACAAGAAGTACGTGGTGGACACGGGTGAGCTTAATCCTAAGATCATCGTGACCGCCATCCAGGACGCGATGAATGCTAAGTGAGTACGCCGCGGGTGTCTCCACCTGCCATCCGCTAACCCTTTTTTCATTTATTTCGGCTCACTTGATAAGGGCGTCCCTCAGCCGGGCAGCTTTCTCGCCGTCTTCGAGGCCCTCGATGATGGTCACACCTGAGACAAGTACGCTGCCTCTGATGCCCTGGCCGGCGAACGTTGTGCCCAGCCTCGCCTTAACCTCCGGCTCGTATCCCTGATCCTGCAATCGCCTGTTAACCTTCCCGAGGTCCAGGTGCTGGTCCTCGTCCGGGGAGAACACGAAAACTCTCCTGCCCTCCCTGCCGCAGACCTCATCCATGAGGCTGTTCCTCAGGGGAGCCGGTTTCTTGTCGGGTCTGCTCCCGCACACGGGGCAAGACTCCACCCTGGACACCTGAATCTTCTCGAAGGAGAGGTCGCTAAGGTCAACGAACAGCAGCTTATCGGCCAGCGCCGGCCGCTGGCCTAGGAGTATCTTCACAGTCTCGCTCGCCTGGATGCTGGCGATAACGCCTATGACCGACGGGTGGACCCCCTGGACTGCGCAGCTCGGGAGGTCAGCGTCGTCTACGTTACCCTGGAAGCACTCAAGGCACGCCGTCTCCCGGGGCAGTATGGTTGACGCGATGCCCACCTGCATTATTACCCCGCCGTGGACGAGGGGCAGACCCAGTCTCACGCAGGCCCTGTTCAAGGCGTAGCGGGCATTCATGGAGTCTAGGGCGTCCACGACGACGTCCACGCCCCCGATCAGTCTCTCGGCGTTCACTGGCGTCACAGACAAGGGCACCGCCTCGACCTCGATGAAGGGGTTGATCTGCCTCAGCCTAGCCTCCGCGGCCTCAACCTTGGGGACCCCCACGACGTTGACCCCATAAAGGTGTTGCCTCTGAAGGTTGCTTGTTTCCACCACGTCCCTGTCAATGACCCTTAGGGTGCCGACGCCCATGCTGGATAGCTGTGTGAGTATGGGGCTCCCCAGACCTCCGGCGCCCACGACGCACACCTTGGACGCTTTCAGCCTACGCTGCCCGTCAATGCCTATCTCCTTCAAAACCGTCTGTCTGGAGTAGTACTCGAACTCTTCCTCGGTGAACCCCCTAGGAACTGGACGCGACATACCAATGAATAAGTGTCTTGATGAATATATTTCACGCCCTGATCGCGTGTTTTTTATCACCCTCCGACAGGGTTCCAGTTGATCTCGTTGTCGGTTCAGGGCGTAAAGGTTGTAAGGCTTAGCCTCGACGGCTCCGCGGAGCAGAGAGACGATGTAGTCGCGCGGGACTTGGCTGTTTGTCTATTCGTGAACGACGAGCCTTACAGAACGTTCATAGCCTCGCCGGGCATGGTGGAGGAGCTGGCCTGGGGTCACATGTTCACGGAGGGGCTGATCGGCTCAACCGACGAGGTCGAGGGGATGACCGTCTCACCCACCCGCGTGGATGTCACCTTGAAGAAACACGTCGACATCCAGACGATGAACATGGGGAGAAGCACACTCCTCACAACGGCGTGCGGCTCCTCATCGAGAATCCAGGCCGAAGAGGTTAAGCAGAGCAAAGCGAAGGGTGCAAGGAGAGTTGACCCCGCCCTCATCCATAACATCATCAGAGCCCTCAACGAGATGAGCGCGCTGTTCAGGGAAACAGGGGGCACCCACTCGGCACTCCTCTACAAGGAGGGGGAGGGAGTCGTAGCCTTCTCGGAGGACGTGGGAAGGCACAACGCCCTGGATAAGGTGATAGGGGCGGCCATCATGCAGAGGGTCAACCTCGGCGAGTGCATCCTAGCATCCAGTGGTCGCCTCGCCGGGGAGATGGTTCTTAAAGCAGTTAAGGCCGGAATCCCCACGATCTGCAGCGTCTCAGCCCCCCTCCACTCAGGAATAGTGATCGCAGAGGCGGCCGGCGTCACCCTCATCGGGTTCGTCAGAGGGCGCAGGATGAACCAGTACACTTGCCTCTGAGCGTCGACGGATTGTCTAGGAACACGGGTTTCAGCTGGTTCCTCCGCGTTCCTCTAATACAGACTGAGGGCAGTACGAGCTGAACCTGTATGAAGCAGTTGAAACCCGAGACCAAGGATCAACAGGACAAGCCACGTGAAAAGCTCATACTCACTGAGAAAGACTGCTTAAAAGAGTTATACAGGAAGATATCCTAGGCGCGTGGACGGTCGAGATGGTTTAATAACGATAGCGCCCAGCATCACCTATGAAGTTCGGGGTCTACATCAGGTCCGCAGTTACTTACGAGAACATGCTTGAGCTGGCCCGGGCAGCTGAGGGCCTGGGCTACTACGGCGTGTTCCTCAACGACCATGTGGAAGGCCTCTCAGGCGACAGGAGGGAGCCCTACCTGGAGGCTTGGACCGCCATGACGGGCCTGGGTGTACAGACTAGGACGATACGCCTTGGCCACATCACGCTGTTCAACAGCCTCAGGAACCCAGCGTACCTGGCGAAGTCCGTGGCCACCTTGGACAACATGACGGGGGGCCGGTACGAGCTCATACTGGGCACAGGCTGGAACACGCCGGAGTATGAGGGCTACGACCTCATGGGGAAGGGCAGGGGCATGCCCTCCGCCGGCGAGCGCGTGGAGCGGCTCAAGGAGTCCGTGGAGATACTGAAGGGCATGCTCCACAACGAGGTCTTCAGCTACGAGGGAAAGTACTGGAGGCTCAAGGAGGCCGTCAACGTCCCTCAGCCGGTCCAGAGGCCCTTCAGGGTAAGCGTAGGCGCTAGGCAGCCCCGGCTCATAAGGGTCGCGGCCAAGTACGCTGACGGCGTCAACGCCTCAGGCGACCTGAAGAACATCAGCGGAATCCTAGGCCAATACCACTCAGCCCTCGAAGAGTACGGCAGATCCGTTGACGACGCGTTCATAAGCGGCTTCGCGCCCGGCGTCTACCTCGCCAGGGATACGGCGGAGTACGAAGACACGCTTCGGAAGTGGGCCGGGAGGGGCACGGACCCTGAAGAAGCGCGGGCCAACGACTTCATCGGCACCCCCGAGGTGCTCGTGGAGAAGTGGAGGGCGGCCATGGACATGGGTATGAGTATGAGCGTCATCAACGTGCGCCCTGGTAAGTCGCTTCGGGACAACATGGAGATGCTGGCCCGGTTTAGGGATGAGGTGGCCTCACAGCTATAGACCAAGTTATGCATGTAGCCTGTATCGTGCCCGCGCCCGACATGATTTTTAGTTGGGCGCCCCACAGGTGCTAACATGGGCCTCGAGTCACAGCTCCGTGAGTTCTTCGGCGAAGGTGAGAGGAGGGTGGCCATTGTAGGCGTCGGGGAGACCCTCAGAGGGGATGACGGGGTGGGGCAGAAAATCATGGAGATAATGGGCGACTCGGCGCCCAAGGGCGTCCTATTGATCGATGCGGGGGCTGTCCCTGAGGCTTACATGGGGAAGCTTGTGGAACACGGCTGCACCCACGTTCTCCTGATCGACGCGGCCAACTTTAGGGGGGAGCCCGGCGAGGTGAGGCTGATAGACTCATCCAGGATAGGGGGGCAGGCAGTCTCAACCCACAGCCTCCCCCTGACCCTCTTCATAACCTACATCGAGAAGGTGTTGGGCGCCAAGGTGCTTCTGCTGGGGGTTCAGCCTAAGAGCGTCGAGTTCAACACTGGGCTCAGCCCAGAGGTCACTACAGCCGCCCACAAAGTTGCGGCCTTGCTGATGAGACTACTGGCTTAAATCCGGGATTTTCCTTTGGGGTGGGGCTGCGAGCCCGCAGCACCATATTTGTGGTCGTCAGCGTTTTCATCGTATCGGTTGCCTGACTCTACGTGTGGAGCTCATAGAAGTGGCTATAAGAAGGGATGTGAAAGAGAATATCTCACCCGTGAACAGAGCCATGAGGTCAGCGATCATCTTAGCGGGGGGCTCCTCGAGACGCCTGGGGCAGGACAAGGGCCTCAGGATTCTGGCCGGCAGGCGGCTCGTGACCTACTCGATCGATGCGCTGCAGCCGATGGTGGACGAGGTGTTACTGGTTGTGGGCTCAGAGGCTCAACGCGGGCTATATTTGGACGCTCTTCCCTCCTGGGTGAAGATAGTTGTCGATAGATACAGTGGCGGCTCGCCCCTCGTCGGGCTCATAACCGGCCTCGAGGAGGCCAGGAGCGAGTACGCCTTCGTGACTGCGTGCGACATGCCCTTCATCTCGCGTGAGCCCGTGGAGCTGCTGTTCAGCGAGGCTGTGAACAGGAACGGGGCGGCCTTCATGAAGCCCGACGGCTGGATCGAGCCGCTGTTCGCCGTCTACAGGGTGGACGCGTGCCTGCCTGAGGCTACGCGTCTCTTCCGGGCCGGCGACCTCAGGATAAGAATGGTTCTCAGGAACCTCGGAGACGTGGCGTACATCTCATCCTCGGGGCTCGGCTTCAGCCTTGAACCCCTCCTCTACGACACCGACACCGAGGAGAAGCTGATCTTCGCCGAGAACATCATCAACGGAAAAGGGCGAACAAACAAGGTCCACGTGCCAGACAACACAAGTGTATGATATGCAACTCTGCGTTTTCTGGGATTTTATCTACTCATGAGGTTCAGTGTGCTCTCCATGAGCCTCATCTTGGCGTCAACCTCGCAGAACACGAACTTTGTGATCATCTCCTCGGTGAGCCACCCCTGCTTGGTCACGAAGTCCAATAGCCGAGTGTTCTTGAAGGCCACGTCGCTGATCCTCCTGATCCTGAGGGCGTTCTGCAGCGTCTCCCCGAGCTCCCTCCTCCACATCTGGTCATAGGCTTCAAGGGGCTCGCCTCTCAGCAGGGTGCCAGCGATGGCCCGGCCCGCCAGCCTCCCGCATATGAGGGCCGGGGGGATGCCGCCCCCCACCGTGGGGATGGCGTGCCCCGCGGCGTCCCCAACGGCGACAAGGTTGCTGGTGCTCGTCCTCTCCATGGGGCCGCCGACGGGGATGCAGCCCGCCTTTACCGCTGTGACCTGGGCCCTCGCCAGCTTCCTGGAGGCGACGGCGTGCCTCTCAGTGAAGTTGCGCTGGTAGTCTCTGATGGTGAGCCCCTTCCTCATGAAGGGGACCCTGACCCCCGTCCCGACGTTGGCCACGTCCTCGCCCTTGGGTATGATCCACGCGTATGTCCCCGGAGATATTTCCTCCCCCACGTACATATCCACGTAGTCTGGGTCGTGGTCCACGCCCACCATCTCGTAGTGGTACCCTATCCCATAGTCGAGGGGGTTCCGGGAGACGGGCAGCCCGGCGCTGCGCGCCAGCATGGAGTAGGCCCCGTCGGCGGCGACCACGATCCTTGATTTTATTTCCTTGACGCCGTCGATGGTCCTCGCCCTTACGCCTTCGCCCCCGTCCAGCAGGCCGGTCACCTTGGTGAAGGCAGCCACCTGGGCTCCGGCCCGGGCCGCCTCGTTGGCCAGATGCTTGTCGAATATCTTCCTCTCCACTACGAGGCCTTGGAAGGGTATCTCTATCTCCCTGTGGGGGAAGACGAACTTCACGAATCTGGTGTGGTTCACGACGCAGTGGCTCGGGGGGTTGAAGAGGCCATCGAGGTCGTTCACCTTCGGCGACAGTCTCCGCATCTCGCTCAGGTGGGGCACGAACTCTCCGCACTTGTCGGGGACGCCTATCTCCGTCTTCCTGTCCAGCAGCAGCACGCTTACGCCGAGCCTGGCCAATGTGAGGGCCGTCATCGAGCCCGCCGGCCCGGCGCCCACGACGATCGCGTCGTAGGCTTCATCGGTTACATCAGCCAACGTGCCGCCGCTCCTAGTAGATTACCTGGGCCCTCTGGTAAGACATCTCTATTCCTGTGTCGAGGCCGAAGCACATGTAGTACTCGTTCAGCAGGTAGTCCAGGGTCTCTATGGCCGGGTTGCCCTTGAGGCTCGATAGCTGACGGCGGCCCTCCTCGGCGAAGCTCTTCATGGTGGCAATCGATCTGTCGATCGCCCCCGTCTCCTCGTAGATCCTTTGCACGTTTTCCGGCTGGGGATCATTGATGAGCCCCTGGTAGAGGCCCCTGAGGGTCTCCCTATCGGGCTTCGTTATGAGCTCTGACTCCAAGGCGTATATGAATGGGAGCGATATGTCGCCGTTGAGTATGTCGCTCCTCACCTGGTCGTCGCCCTTATCCTTGGAGTACGCGCCGTAGATGTCGTCCCTTATCTGGTATGCGTTGCCGAAGGCCTTCCCGAAGAGTGTAAGTGCCCTTATTTTTTCGGAGTCGCTTGAAACCATCTGCCCCCCTATCGCGGCTGCTGCCTCGAAGAGGCTGCCGCTCTTCAGGTAGTTTATGTGAAGGTACTCCTGCATCGATATGAGCTTCCTCCGGTGGAATGTCTGGAGGGCTACCCCCTGCACCATCTTGAGGGATGTCTCCGAGAGCCAGTTGACTATCTCGGGCTTGCCCGTCGAGGCAGCGTTGACCAGCCCGAGGCTTAGGAGAGCGTCCCCGGTGAGTACGGCTCTCTTCTCCCCGAACTTGGTTTGGGTCGAGGGGGTGCCACGTCTGTAGGCGTCCTCGTCTATTATGTCGTCGTGCACCAGGGTGCCGTTGTGGAAGAGCTCCAGGGCTAGGAAGGCGCGTCTCGTCGCTCGGTAGTCCCCCTCCAGGGCCTCGGCGCACAGGGTGCATATGAGGGGCCTCAGGTACTTGCCGCCGGTGGACATGGAGTATTTGGCCGGTATCTTAAGGATGGGGTGGATGTGTTCCAGGTTGATTGTCCCCACAACCTCCCGTACGAAATCAAGTTTCTCTGCGATATTCGATGCGAAGTCAGTCATAGGTTCACACGTCCACCCGAATCATATCTTTACCCCTTTATACCTAGATTCTCTTAAACTCTTTCGTTGTTTATGTCTTTCCGAAAGGTAAACAACCTCTGCGCTGTGCAAGATTGCAGGGAGTTCAACGAGTCCTTGAGACATTGTCAACCTTTATCTATAGCTCAAATAGATTAAGGTGATTCCATGTCCGTGGACGGCCTCAACTTCCTCGACGCCTTGGAACCAAGGATAGTGATGTTCTGCGGCAAGGGCGGCGTGGGGAAGACCACCTGCGCCTCGACGACGGCGCTGCACTTCGCCCTCAAGGGCAAGAGGACGCTCCTCATCTCCACCGACCCGTCCCCCTCCCTCTCGGACATGCTTGAGACGGACGTCATGGGGTGCGTGAGGACGGTGGCCTCTGCGTGTCTCGACGCTGTCGAGCTGGACTACGACAGGATAGTGGACCTGTGGAAGGAAAAGTTCGGGGACGAGGTGTACGACGTGGTCTCCTCCTTCCTGCCCGTGGAGAGGGACATCATAGACTACATCGCGGGGGCCCCGGGGATCGGCGACGAGTTCGCCCTAAGCTACGTCTACGACCTCTACGTCTCTGGCGCATACGATGTCATCGTCTGGGACACCGCGCCTGCGGGGGGCACCCTGTCCCTGCTGAAGCTTGAGGACACCTTCTACAGGCACCTGGGAGAGGCCGCCAGGCTGTACGTCAAGGTCAGGGCCGCGCTGAACGCCTTGGCCCAGGGGAAGCCGAGGGACCCGCTGAAGATCATTGGCGAGTGGCAGAGGCTGGCCCACGACGTGCTGAGTATGACCAAGGATGCCAGAACCATGGCCCTCATGGTCACCATACCCGAGGCGCTCAGCGTCAGCCAGACGAGGAGGGTGGCCGGGGAGCTGGAGAGGTTCGGCGTCCACATAGGAGGCCTCGTCATAAACCAGGTGCTGACGGAGGAGGCCTCCGACTCCCCGTTTAACAGGAGCCGAAGGGAGATGCAGATCAGGCACATACGGGACCTTGAGACCGCATTCACCGGTGAGGTGCCGCAGGTCAAACTCCCCCTCCAGTCTTTCGAGGTGAGGGGGGTCGAGACGCTGAGAAAGATGGAGAGACTGCTTTTCCCCTGTTAGAGCTTACCCCTGAGCATCCTCGCCAGGTATGTCACGGCTCCTCTGACCCTCAGCCCCGCGCCTCCAGGCATCCTCAGCTCCCTCTTCGAGAGGACGGTGGACCTGCTAGCGTCGTCTATCTCCTGCTTCAGCTGCCTGTACCTCGTCTGCCTCTCATCCTCGCTCTTCGCGGAGGCTATTATCTCGTCCAGCCTCCTCGTGATGTCCCTGGCCATCGCCAGGCCCTCGGACACCTGCTCGGCCCTGAGCCTGTTGACGACGCCAGCCTCCGCCTTCAGCTGGTTCATCCTGATCATGGCCTCGTACGTGGTCTCGGCTATCTGATCTCGATTCATCCATTTGGTGTAGTAGCTGAGGTAGAGCTTCCAGCTGGGGTTATCGAGGGCCTGTTTATGCTCCGCGAGGGTATTATACAGCCTCGTGTAGCCGTACCTCTCGGGGCTGTCGTAGATGATGCTGCCTGGGTCCATGAACGGGGCCATGGGGGTGATGAACGTGAATATCCTCCTGTCCTTGAAGGAACCGTACAGGTGGCGGCAGTATTCCACGGACTCCAGAACGGATTCGCTGGTCTGCCCCGAGAGCCCCACCATGAAGAACACGTCAACCTTCTTGCAGCCCGACTCTAGGGCGTTCTCTATGCTGTCCTCCATCTGCTGCGTCGTGTACGGTTTGCCCATGATCCCCCTCAGGGCGTCGTCGTGGGTCTCAGGGGATATCTCCAGGGTCCAGGACTCGGTGCTCCCCTTCAGCTTCCTCATGTAGTCTCGGGGAACGGCGTCGAAGAGCTCGTATGTGATCGTGTTGTCGATGTCCTCCCTCCTTATCCTCTCCAGGACCTCCTCCGCCCAGCCCATGCCGGCCTGCCGGAGGTCGCCGATGAGGAACAGGGGGGCCTTGAAGTACTCGGTGACCGTCCTCATCTCCTCCACGAGCCTCTCAGGGGTCTTGAAGGCGGGGCCCCCGCGGTTGAAGTGTTTCCTGAACGCGTAGCATGAGCCCCCGCATGTGATGCAGTTATAGGAGCACCCCTTGCACGTGAGGAGGGCCGTGAAGGGGTACTCCATGAAGTTCTCGTAGGGGAGGGCGCTCTCCAGGTCCAGGTGCTTCACAACCATCTTGACGACCTCGCCGTAGTCCACCCAGGCGTCGTCCAGGTTCTCGGGCACGAAGGTGAGAGGGTTCACCTTTTTCCTACCATCCGTCGTCCTCCAGGTGAGGTTCTCCACGTCGTGGGGCTCCTCTCCCCTCTCGATGTGCTCCATCAGCCTGACGAGGGGCTTCTCGGTGGTGTCCCCCCTGAGGACGTAGTCTACCTGGGGGTAGCGGCCGGCTATCTCCTCGTGGAAGTAGGACGCCGACAGCCCCCCTAGGATGACGGGCGTGTCCGGGTGGTGCCTTTTCAATGCTGCGGCCACGTCGAGGCTTCCGGCTGCGTGGACGAGCCAGTGGAGGTCCAGCCCGAAAGCCTGGGCCCTCAGACCCGCGAGAAGCTCCTCGACGTCCAGCTTGGGGTTCTTCAGCATCTTGACGGCCAGGTTTATTATCCTGGTGTGGTAGCCGTGCTTCTCCATGTAGCCCATGATGCTCACGAAGCCCAGGGGGTACATCTCGAAGATGGGTGTGGAGGGGATTACGTCGCTTATGGGGCCGTGCATGCTGGGCCGCTGCCTGAAGTCGTAGACGCTGGGCGGGTGTAGGAGGATCAGGTCAGGGTCAGGCATCTTCGTATTCCACTTTCAAGGATATCTGGGGTATTAAACGTTGGTTATCGCCTGTTCCGCGCATTAGCCGGGGGGCGCGACGCTTCCCCCGGGTTCGACGATTGAATCGAGTAGCTTCTTCGAGGCCGCGAGCCCTCTCTCGATGGTGTCATCCTTCTCCTGGTGCATTATTCTACTCAGAACCTGGATGGTGATCTCGTACAGTACGTAGAAGGGCACGGACATTAGGAACATGGTGAGGGGCGTGGGGTCGGGCAGGAAGGCCGTGACGATTAACAGGGCGACGAACAGCTGTTTCCTGCTGCTCTTGAGGGTCTGGACATCGATCAGATCGACCTTCACCATCAGCCATATCACCAGCGGGAACATGTAGAAGAGGCCGGACCCCATGAGGCCCATGGTGAATATGTTGAAAAAATCCGCGACAGAGTACATGGGCATCACTCTGCTTGTGTAGACGAACCGGTAGAGCATGTTGAAGGTCGTGGGAAGCAGTATGACCCACGCGTACGCGACCCCGACGAGGAAGAGAACAGTGGCCACCGCCACGAACATGTAGACCGTCCTCCTCTCACTCTCGTAGAGGGCTGGGCTGATGAATTGGAAGAGATGGTACGTCGTGTAAGGCAGCGTAATAATGATCCCCATGACAACGGACATCATCACGTATATGCTGAACGTGTCAAGCCAGTTGAAGGCGATCAGGATCACGCCCTCAGGCAGCATAGAGTCCTGGATGAAGGTGATCAGAGTCGAGACAATGGGGGTGTACCCGTCGAAGTCCAGTCTGATCGCCTTCTCGAGATCGCTGGGTATGGCGCTGAAGAGCACCGTGGCGAGGAAGACGGCGACGACGATCCTCCGCAGTCTCCGCGCCAGCTCCTCCAGGTGGTCCCATATCTCGATCGTGTCGTCATCAGACATGCGGATTCTCCGGATGGCGGGAAATCACGCCGTTTTTTTCTCGGTGGCCTTGACGATGTCCTGAGCGATCTCGTTGATGCTTCTGCCCTCGGTCTCTATCCCGAGTTTCTTGGCGGTGCTGAGTATCGACTCTTTCTCCTCTTCCTCTTTGGTCTTGGCCTTCGCCTCGACGTACTTCTCCGGCTCCTTCGCGGCCGTGTTGTACTCTCTTATGGCGGTGCCCATGGACCGGGCCAGCTCGGGGAGCTTCCTGCCACCGAAGAGTAATAGTATTATGAAGAAAATAATCACCAACTCGGACGTGTTCATCCCGAACATCTCTATTCATATCATCATCGAACATAGACAATTAAAAACCTGTCGCTGACACAGCAACTATTGCAGAATGGCTTAATTTTCGTGTCATGCACGCTGAAACGTGACGTTAAAAATGAGGAAAAACGATAAAAGGGGTTAGGCGGCCAGCTGCCCGCCTATGAGGATGACGTACCTGAGCAGCAGGCCTCCGAAGAGGACCAGGGCTTGGCTGGCTATGGCCAGGTAGGCCACCGTCTCGTAGCTCTTGCTTCGCTCAAGGGTCGCGTTGTAGTAGTTTATGCCCAGGGGCGCGAGCAGGCCCAGCACGATGTACGCGAAGAACCAGATGCTCACGGCGGAGGCGGTCCAGTACACGCTGGCCATGGATGAGGTCCCCAGGTAGATGACCAGAACGGCCAACTCCAGCACCGTCAGGATGGTGCCGTACCTCTCCAGGTAGCCGATCATGGTGGCCATGTCGGGTTTGTTGCTGTAAAGAGCTCTGAACTCCCTGAATAATCTAGGCATGAACCAGGAGATCACGGGGATCATGAGCAGCGACAACGCTAGCCCTGTCAGGGTGCCTGATAACACGAACAGCCAAGGCAGGTAGGGGGAGCCCCAGACGGGCACCCCCCTCGCGAAGGACAGCAGTATCCCGGTGTAAGCGCTCGTGGACAGGCCGAGGACTATGCCGAAGATCTCCACGATCTTCCTGACCCATTCTAGGCCGTCCAGCAGCCACAGCACAGAGGTTACTAGGGCCGTTATAGTGAAGGCTGTTATGATCCATGTGCCCAAGGACATTATGGATGTTGGGAAGTGGAGGTACGCGTTCAGGACACCCAAGGGATCGACCTCGAAGCGCCCCAAGTCGAAGACCAGCAGAACGAGCCCCACTATGATGAGTATGAGGCTCATGTAAGCCCCCGACTTTGAAACCACCTTGAACTTGCCCTTGCCTAGGAGGTCGGCGAGCGCTGAGACGATGTAGGCTCCGCCGGCCATGCCTCCGACGAACAGGTAGGCTGCCAGTATGAATCCCCATGCTAGTTCCGCCATCTTATTCACCCCCCTCCTTCGCGGCCACCTCGTTCCTCCTCTCGGCGTAGAACTTGGCGGCTGCAAGAGCCGCCCCACCTATGAACAGGCCCGTTCCGAAGAACTTCATGAGCATGTCAGACTGGTACACGGTGGGCGTCGCACCTGTTTGCTCCGTGAAGCCGAGTTCCTTGAAGGGCACGTCTGATATGTATATCCATGAGGTTCCGCCGGCCTCGTGCAGGCCATAGGTGTATAGGCCATTGGATTCTGCCTCCGCCGCCTTCTGCCTGGCCTCCTCCAGCTCCATCAGCACCAGGGTGTCCGTTGGGCAGGCTTGGACGCAGGCGGGCTCCATCCCCTCCGCAAGCCTCTCGGCGCAGAAGGTGCACTTCTCGATGACCTTGTGGACCTCGTCGAACCTAGGCACCCCGAAGGGGCACGCGTTGACGCAGTAGGCGCACCCTATGCAGAGCTCCTTCCTGTATGAGACGGGCCCCGCCTCGGTCTTGACGAGGGCCGTCGTGGGGCACGCGGTCACGCAGCCGGGCTCGATGCAGTGGTTACACTGGAGCTTGGCGAAGGTCCAGTGCAGGTTCTCCCCTGACCCGGTCTTGACGAACCTGACGTAGGTGTACGTGTCCGGAGAAAAGTCTGATGGGTTCGTCCACTCGTACTTGGGGTCCGGGTTCATCTGTGTGCTTGTCGCCTCCCTGTCGTTCCACCTCTTGCACGCGACTTGGCAGGCCCTGCATCCTATGCATCTCCTCAGGTCAACTAAAACAGCTTTAGGCATTCATCTTCCTCCTATCCCTTCACCACGTTACATAGACACGTCTTGTACTCCGGGATGTTGGCCGAGTAGTCCACCGTGTCTATGCACAGCTCGTTGGCGCTAGGCCCCGTGCTGAGGCCCTTGAAGCCCCAGTGCCAGGGCATCGCGACAACGTGGACCACTCTACCGTTCACCGTTATTGGTTGGAGCCTATCGGTGACGGTGGCCTTTACCCTGATCCCCTCGGGCTTCCTAGCGGTCTTTACAACTACGTAGTCTCCGCCTTTAATCCCTAGTGAGGATGCGAGAGTGGGGTTGATCTCTACGAACATCTCCGGGTGAGCCTCGACGAGCCACGAAAGGTTGCGGGTCATGGCTCCAGCCTGCCAGTGTTCCGCGAGCCTGAACGTAGTCATCACGTAGGGGTAGTCGTCCACTGCACCGATCTCAACGGGGTACCTGTTGTCCCACATGGTCGGGTATTCGGCCGCCAGTTCAGGGTCAGGGCTCTCCGCGGGCTCGTTGTGTAGGGGCAGGCCGTGGTGCATCGGGTTCCAGTCTGGCTTGGCGGGCTCGTAGAGCATCTTGGACCAGATGGCAGCCTTGTCTAGCCCCAGGTACGTGTCATCGTCGTGGGCCCACCACACGAAGAAGGTGTTGACTCCCTTAGGGTTCTCGTTGAGGTAGTAGAGGACCCTCTGGTTGTCCATCCAGCTGACGGCCCAGTTCTTGTACATGCCGTACTGCGCGTCCTGCTCGTTCACGGGCCTGGGGTCGCGTCTCCTAGCAAGTATCCCCTCTAGATCCGGCCTCAGGGCATCGTTGTACGCTCCCCTGTACAGCACGTTTGACCAGCGGGTCGGGTGGGCTATCTCCTTGTACACAGCTTTAGCGGTCTCACCCAGCTCAGCGGTGTAGGGTGTCGGCCAGTTATTGTTCACGTTGTTCGTGAAGCCGGCTAGCTCGGAAGGCGTCTTGAAGCCCTTGTTCCTGATCCTCTTGAACAACTGGTTCACGAACCACAGCTCATCCATGCACTCGCCGGGGGCGTCAGCCGCCTTCCAGTGCCACTGGATCCACCTACCCGTATTTGTTACGCTTCCCTCCCTCTCGGCGCGTGTTGTCCCCGGGAAAACGATGTCCGCGAAGTGGACCGTCTCCGTCTCGAATATCTCGTTCACGGCGAGGAACAGGCCGGGCTTGCTCAGGGCCTCCCTTATCAGGTTCGAGTTGGGGTTCGAGACGGCGTTGTTCTCACCAACTATGACGGCCACCTTGATCTTGTCCTGAAGGATGGCCCTGAAGAGCTGGGTTGTGGGGTTCCCGTTGCCTATCGGAAGGTCGCTTATGACGGGCTCGTTGTTCGGGTCGAGCCCGGGGTTGGTTCCCACCTTAAGCCCCCAGTTGATCTCCAGGTTCATCCACGTCGGGAAGTGCCTGGCGTCCCACTGCTCCTCGGTCTTCGTCGCGGGAGTGTAAGTAACTCCCCCGGCGACGCCTCCGGGCCTTGCCGCAGGATTGGAGTTCTTCCATCTCTGGAATCGCCTAATATCAACCACGTTTCTCGGGGGGCCCCTGTACCCCATGATGAGGTGGGACAGGAGGTTCATGTCGGTGGAGCCCTGGACGTTGCTGATCCCGCGGAGGGCGTTCACTCCGCCGCCTGGTACGCCTATGTTGCCCAGTAGGAGCTGCAGTATGGCCTGGGCTCTGATTGCCTGTACCGCGTTGCTGTGTTGGGTCGTGCCCATGGCGTAGTAGATGTTCCCTGGCTTGTTTGAGAAGTAGGTCTCTGCGACCTCTCTAAGCTTGGAGGCCGCCATCCCGGAGATTCGCTCAACCTCGTCCGGCGTGTAGTGTGCGACAAGCTCCCTGAGCTTGTTGAAGATGGAGCTGGGGTTGGTTTCCCAGTCCGACAGCAGGTTGCCGTCAAGGTCGTACAGGGCGTTCGTCCTGGTCTCAACGAAGGTTCTGTCAATGTACTGAGGCATCTCGTTTATCAGCACATTGATGAGGCCGAGGAACACGGCGGCCTCGGCACCCGACCGGTACTTAACGTAGAGGTCCGCCTTTGAAGAGGTCCTGTTGAACCGGGGGTCCAGGTTGATGATCTTGGCGCCGTTGTCCTTGGCCTGCATCACCCACTTGAACTCCATGGTGTGGCTCTCGACGGGGTTGCTCATGATGAGGAAACACTTGGAGTTCTTGGCGTCGATGATGTGGTTCGTCATGGCGCCGAAGCCGAAGGTGTTTGCCAGCCCGGCCACTGTCGAGGCGTGGCACTTCCTGGCTTGGTGCTCGACGTTGGTGGAGCCAAGCAGCGAGATCAGTTTCTTGCCCAGGTAGCACTCCTCGTTGCTCCAGTAGGAGGACCCGGACCACATGACGGGGGACTCTATGCCTGTCCTGAAGTAGCTCTTCACCACGTTGGTCCCGAGCACCTCTTCATGCTCAGCATTGTGGGTGTTCGCAGCCTCGGCCATCTTCTCGGCCACGATCTCCAGGGCCATATCCCACGAGATGGGAACCCAGCCAGGGTCCTCGTTGACCCCCTTCACCGGGTTGGTTCTCATCAACGGCCTGGTGAGGCGCCGCTCGTTGTTCACGAGTTGAATGTACGCAGCGAGTTTACTGCATGTGGAGCCCCTGTTTATCGGGTGGTAGGGGTCCCCCTCCGCCTCAACCACCCTCCCGTTCACGGTGGTGAGTATCACCCCACACCCTCCCGCGCAGTATACGCAGATCGAGGGCGTCCTTCTCCCTATCTTGTACAGGGCCATCTTGTTCATTCCTATGGTCTTCGAGAGGGCTTTTGGGCCGAGGAGCCCCTCCGCCTCCAAGGGAAGGCTGAGGGCGACAGGGGCCGCGGCACACAGTTTTAAGAACTCTCTTCTACTTGTCCTGAAGGACTCGCTAGACATAACGCGTTCTTCTCCTGCCTTCTACAGGTTACTGCTTGCATATAAAAAATTGTTCACCATCCGCAAATCTTTACATATTGGGAAGGGGTAAGTGGAAGCACGGTCTAACAGCCTCTAAGAAAATATACAAGGTTACCCTCATGGCTAAACCCCGAGTTAAGGAACAGATGGAGAAAGTTGATGCAATAGCAGGCTCATACCGGGAGCTAGCCTCCAGTTTAAGCCTCCACAGGGCGCTGCTGGAGGCGCTCAGGCCCCTCGACGAATCAGAGGGCAGAGGAGCCTCGAAGAACCTGGACTGGTCCATTCTCAGCAGCCTAGTCGAGAGGTCTCTCAAGGAGAAGAAGCATCTGGGTTCTTACGTGGACTCGTCCGCCTTCGATCCAGCTGTCTTCAAGGACACCTTCCTGAGGGTGCTCGATGTGTTGCAGGGAATGCATCCTTCCGAGGGCGAGCTGGCCCTCCTCTCAGACGTGATGGAGAATGGTAAAATGGATGCCGTCGACGCGATACGGGCTTTACTCAACGAGGATGCTTCATGGTTAAAGAAGAAGGGGCTGGAGCTAGGTGTCGACCCTTCCTTACTCCTGTCCGTCCTTGAGCTGCCTCTAAGACCATTCTTCGAGGAGCTCGCCCGCAGGTTCGAGGACGCTTACATCGAGGACTGGTGGGAGCCCCACTGCCCCATCTGCGGCCGGAAACCCCCCACGGGGAGAATGAGGGGAAAGAAGCTCTACCTGGTGTGCGCCTTCTGCGGGGACAGGTACGCCGCCGACCTGTTCCAGTGCATTAGCTGCGGGAACAAGGACCCCACCAAACTCGCGTTCATCAGCCCCGAGGGCCATCCCGAGCTGGAGATACAGTACTGCGAGGTCTGCAAGACATACATAAAGGTCGTAAACGAGGACAAGCCTGGCGGAGTGATCCCCCTGGGGCTGGAAGACGTCCTGACCCGGGGGCTCGACGACCTGGCTCAGCTGCCCGAGCTGGGGCTCCGCAGGTACTGACGCCGTTTAGCCCCACGGGGCCTCTTCGAGCCTCTTCTTTATCGCCATGTTCTCCACGGCCTCGTCATCCTTGAGTTCCACCGTTACCATTTTGTCCTCGTACTCCAGCACAGATGTCCAGAGGCGGTAGGTGCCGGGGGGCAGGCCGTTGAACTCGTATCGGCCGTTCAGCGGGTTTATGGGCGTGGCTCTGTTGAAGGTCTGCCTCCCGATGAAGACGGCTCCCCCCGTCGATGGCGGCCGCCCCGTGTCCTCGGAGACGACGCTCCCCCATATGCGGCCCTTCCCCGCGGCTTGCTCGAGGACAAGGTCGTGGGCGACCTCCTCTCCCTCCCCCATCGTCACACTCTGGGGGCTCTCCGCGTATCCCTCCAGGCTCACCCTGATCTCGTAGGTGCCCTGAGCCAGGTCCCTGAAAGCATACGACCCGTCGAAGAGCGTGGTGGTCTCCCGCTCACCGCACATCAACTTCACGCCCCCGACGGGTTTCCCCGTCTCCCCGCGAACGATACCCCTGATCGAGGCCTTCGGCTCTGAACTCTCCATCTTGTCCTCTCAAGGGATACGGCGCTCGCTTCTAAAATATCCTACCCTTCCAAGCGATGGCTGCAGGCGGCTCCGCGCGACGCATCTCAGCACCGTGATCATGGACGGCTTAAGCCGAGGAAGGCACCGCCCCCTGCGCCTGCAACGAAACCGGTGGACACCTCCGTTCACCATCGCCGCCGCCTAGGGACCATGAAAAAGCCTCTAAACCCGAAAACAGGCCTGAAAACGGGGAACCGCGACGACGACGGCGGCACCCCCCCTCCCCCCACCCGTACACGCACATGAAAAAAGCCGACCAGGCACGCCGGCGAGACACATTCTAGGAGGCCCAGTCCCACTAAAAAAGGGGCCGATCCGGTCAAGGCAGCACACCTGCACCAGACCAAAGAAAAACAAAACCCCGAGTAGATACCGTAATGATCATCTAAGCGAATCGAGTGAAACCTTATTAAGGTCATACCTATAGTAACGAGGAGTGATTTCAAGATGATATACGTTGGCGATCATCTTGCGTTTTGGATGTTCGCATCCATCGAAATAGGCTTCCTCTCCTTCGCCATTATCGTCGCGCGCCTCATCAGCGCTAAGAAGCCTAACAGGATCAAGGAAACCATCTACGAGTGCGGCCAGGCACCCATGGGCGCGGCCAAGGACTTCAGGATGCTGGGGATCGTCAGGTACTTCGGGTACGCTGTGGTCTTCTTCGCCCTGGACGCCTTCGCCTGGGTCGTGCTCACATCGGCGATGTCCATACAATTCTCGATGAGCGCCATCGCCAGCGTATCCCTATACGTATTCGTCATCCTCATCGGCGTAGGTTACTTCCTTTCAGAGCTGGACAACCTGGTGAAATAGAATTGCCCGAAGAACCAAAAGAGCCCAAGAGGAACTTCGAGAGCCTTCCCGGAGCCAAAGCTTTGTACAGCGTCGTGGACTACGTGGCGGGGTGGTCCCGCAAGTACTCGATCTGGCCCATACACCTAGTGACCGGGTGCTGCGGCCCAGAGTTCATGCAGACCAGCGGCTCCGAGTACGACATGGAGCGCCTTGGCGTCCTACCCTTCGCCAGCGTCAGGCAGTGCGACTGCATCATGGTTGTGGGCGTCGTCTCCAGAAAGATGGCGATACGCGTAAAGTACCTGTACGAGCAGATGGGCGAGCCCAAGTACGTGGTGGCCGTCGGCGCGTGCCCCACGGGCAAGGGGCCCTTCTACGACTCGTACGCGGCTGTGGCCATCGACGAGTACGTCCCCGTGGACGTCTACATACCCGGCTGCCCTCCGCGCCCCGAGGGGATAATCAGCGGGATGATGCTGCTTCAGGAGAAGATAAGGAACGAGAAGAGGATAGGTGTCAAGGAGTGAGCGAAGAGGCTATCCTAGCCCAGATCATGGAGGCGCACTCGGACAAGATAGAGTCGGCTAAGGTCCTCCAGCCCAGGTGCCTCAGCGTCGTCGCGAAGATGGATGGGCTAGTCGAGGTCGCAGAGTCCTTGAAGACGAGGTTCGGCTTCACCATGCCCGTCGCGTGCGGAGGCGTAGACTACCTCAACGATCAGCGCATACAGATGATCTACTACGCCCATAACCCTGAACAAAAAATCATGCTCACGTACAGGGTGAACCTGCCTAGGGACGGACCCAAGATGCCGACACTCACAATGGTGTGGGGGGCAATGGACTTCCACGAGAGGGAGGCGCACGAGATGTTCGGCATAGAGTTCGAGGGCCACACAAACATGATACCGTTCCTGTTACCACCCGACTGGAGGGGCGGCCACCCCCTGAGGAAGGACTTCAAAGGAGAGGGGGCCACCCAGTGACCGATCCGATAATAAAGCCGGACGTGATGCGCATCAGCTGGGGCCCCCAGCACCCCATGAGCGGCCAGACGCGCATCCTGCTCGACGTGGACGGGGAGAAGGTCCACAGGATAATAGCCGACCTTGGTTTCACCCACAGGGGCATAGAGAAGATTCTCGAGAACCGCACGTTCTTCCAGGGCATCATCCCCATTGAGAGGATGGTGATGGCGGACACCGCCAACATCGGCCTAAGCTACGTCACGGCCATAGAGAAGGCCCTGGGCATCGAGGTGCCGGAGAGAGCCAACTGGATAAGGTCTCTCATGTGCGAGATGGCGAGGATCAACAGCCACCTCTACGCCTTCGGCCTGCAGGCCGAGTCGACAGGGTACTTCCCGGCCGTCTTCCTGTGGACGACCACGGACAGGACCATACTGCTCGACCTCTTCGAGGAGCTCACGGGGGCCAGGTGGAGCTACAACTTCTTCATGCCTGGCGGAGTGCACAAGGCCCTGCCCGAGGGCTTCCAAGCCAAGGTCGTCAAGGGCGTGGAGTACCTGAGGAGAAGGTTCGAGGACTACTGGGTGGCCATGGTTGAGAACGCTGTCTTCGAGGTGAGGTGCGACGGCCTCGCCGTGCTCAAGCCTGAGGACGCCATAAGGCTCGGAGCCACGGGGCCCGTCCTCAGAGGCTCGGGGATACCCATGGATGTTAGGAAGGACGAGCCGTATGCTGCATACGCCGACCTGGACTTCGACGTTATAACCGAGCCGGCCTGCGACGTCATGGCGAGGACGAAGGTCCGCTACAGGGAGATAGGGGAGTCCCTGAAGATCATGGAGCAGGTGGCCAACGAGATACCCGGGGGCGAGATAGCCACGAAGACGTCCCCCTTCGTGAGGCCGAAGCAGCCCGCCGAGGTGATGAGCAGGGTCGAGACGGCCCGGGGCGAGATAGGCATACACATGTTCACCGAGGCCGCCCCCAACCCCTACAGGGTGAAGATAAACTCCCCCACCCTCAGGAACATGTATGTGTTCGAGAGGATGGCCGAGCTCAGCGAGATACTGATGGCGGACATCCCCGTCGTGATAAACTCCATCGACCCATGGTACCTGGACTCGGATAGGTGATGATGAATGACACATCTTGGTTTAATGGCTCTAGCGGGCGCGCACCAGTTCTCCAGAACCGAGGCCGGTTTCATCGCCCAGACCTGGGAGGCCATCATGAGCTTCCTGGTAAACCTGCCCGCATTAACGCTGGAGTTCCTCCAAGTCAACGCGAAGCCCCTGCTACAGGTGATCGTGCTGCCCGGCCTCGCCTTCATACTGGTCTTCGCCATCATCGCCGTGTGGTTCGAGAGGAAGTTCCTGGCCCGGGCAATGCTCCGGGTCGGCCCCTACTACTGCGGTAAGCGGTCCGGTGTCCTTCAGGTCTTCGCCGACTTCCTAAAGCTGTTCATGAAGGAGATCATCGTGCCCAAGGACATGGACTTCCTGTTCTTCGCCGCGATGCCCGTGCTTGTATCCACCCTCCCAGCCATGGCCATGATCCTGATACCGTGGGACTCTAACTGGGTGCTCTGGGACATCGGCAGCCTTAGCCTGCCCATGTTCTTCGCGATAGCCGGGCTCGCGCCCCTGCTCCCCATCTTCGCCGGCTGGGCTGCCAACAACAAGTACTCGTTCATAGGCGCCTTCAGGGTGGCCTACATGTACATATCCGCGGAGATACCCCTCGTGATATGCGCCGCAGCCGTGGCCATCATGGCCGGCAGCTTCGACCTCATGAAGATAGTTGAGGCGCAACAGAGCATGTGGTTCGCCGTCCCGCAGTTGATAGGCTTCGTGATATTCTTCCTGGGGGTAATCATCGAGTCGGAGAGAACCCCCTTCGACATACCCGTTGCCGAGGTCGAGCTAGTCTTCGGCTGGAGGACCGAGTACAGCGGCATCCTATTCGGCTTCACGATGATGGCAGAGTACGTGCTCTTCCAGGCCTGGACACTCATGTTCATCACCCTCTACCTCGGGGGCTTCAACGGCCCCGTGCTCCTAGGTATGACCACGGCCAGCCACATATTCTGGCTCCTGGCGAAGTTCGCCGTCCTCGTGGTCTTCATCATCCTGATAAGGTGCGTGTTCCCCAGGCTGAGGCTGGACCAGATGCTGCACCTGGGCTGGCGCACCCTCACGCCGCTAGCCATCCTAAACCTGGCTATCGTGCTGGCGCTGAAGGTGACGGGGGTGTACTGATGAGTCTACTGAAGAAGCTGCTGAAGCCCCTCCTCGTGGTGGCTCCCTACGTCCTGAAGAACGGGCAGACGGTGGCCTACCCCACGGAGAGGCCCATGTTCTCCGAGAGGTTCAGGGGGCGCCACAAGCTCCTCATCGACAGCTGCATAAGCTGCGGCATGTGCGCCAGGGTCTGCCCCTGCAACTCCATCCAGCTGGTGGAGGTCCCAGGGAAGGAGAAGAAGTTCCCGCAGATAGACTACCAGACCTGCAGCTTCTGTGGGTACTGCGTGTCTAACTGCCCTAAGAGCGCCCTGGTCTTCACGGACCTCGTGGAGTTCTCGGTGACCAACCGGAAGGACCTGGTGTACTCACCCCAGCGGTTAATGGAGGTGCCGGACCTCAAGAAGGTCCTGCCCATGCTGAAGTACAGGACGGAGAAGTACCTCACAGACACGGAGAAGAAGTACAGGAGGGTGAAAGAGGTATGATAGAATTGGTTTTATTCCTAGCAATCACCGTGGCGAGCGCCCTCTACGCCGTGTTTAGCAAGAACATCGTCTACGGCGTCGTCTTCCTGCTGTGTGCGAACGTCAGCCTAGGGATCGTATACTACATCGTCGGCGCGCCCACCGTCGCCCTATTCCAGTTCGCCATCTTCGCCGGGGCCATCGTCGTGTTCTTCATAATAACAATCATGTTCACAAAAGCCGGAGAAATGGAGTTGACCGAGGAGGCAGAGAATTGAGCAGCAAGGTGTTAAGGTACGGAGCGACCGTGTCTGTCGCTGTCATAATAGGCCTTATGCTTGTCCTGTCATGGATAACGGTGGATGAGGACTTCCCGGCCTTCCAGTACGCGCAGCCCGGAGTAAGGGACCAGCTCGTTGAGGCCGAGCCCTACAACGGGATAGCGGAGGGGGTCGCAAGGTTCCTCTGGGATCACAGGGCACTGGACCTGAACTCCCAGGCCTTCGTCATCGTGGCCGCGATAATGTGCAGCCTAGCCATGCTGAAAGCGGAGGAGGGTGAGCACTGATGTATCCCCTGACACCCTTCCTGACGGCGACGGGGCTTATGCTCATAATAGGACTAACCTGCCTCATGGTGAAGAGAGACATGGTTAGGATACTGATAGGCGTCGAGATACTGTTTAACGCAGCCAACCTGTTCTTCGTCGCCCTGTCCACCCAGACCACCGGATTCATAGACCCGCTGCCCCAGTCCGTGGTCATGATGGCCATAGTCCTCGACGGGACGGTGATAGCGGTCGGCTTAGCCATGGTGGTCAACGTCTACAGGCACTATGGTACCATAGACATTAGACGGTTGAGGCGGTTGAAATGGTAGGCCAGGAGCTCTTCAGCGGCTTCGCGCTGCCCCTGCCCCTGGCGATTCTGCTGGCAGGGGGTCTGCTATCCCCAATATTCGGAAGCCTGAGCGACAGGATGAGGTTCTCCAGTTTCAAGGGCGCCTGGATGGTGCTGATATCAGGCGGCGCCCTGGTCTCGGTGTACCTGCTTTATCTGCAGGTCAAGGCGTCGGCCGAGGAAATACTCTTGATGGGCGTCTGGGGCCAGACGCCCCCCACGGCGGGGTGCTTCGAGATCGATATGCTGAGCGTCTTCATGGCGGGCAGCATATCGGTGCTGGGGCTGCTTGTGTCCGTATATTCCATAAGCTACATGGCGAAGGAGAGCAGGCTCACGGAGTTCTACACGCTCATGGCTTTCATGATGGCGGGCATGATGGGCATCGTCATGGCGGGGGACATGTTCACCCTGTTCGTCTTCTGGGAGCTCATGGGGCTGTCCAGCTACGTGCTCGTCGCCTTCCAGAAGAGGACCTGGGGCCCGATCGAGGCCGGGTTCAAGTACCTTGTGATGAGCGCCACGGCGGGTGCCTTCCTACTCCTGAGCATGTCCATAATGTACGGGATGACCGGCACCCTGAACTTCGCGGCTCTGTCAGCCAGCTTAAAGGGGGCCCCGGTCACCCCATGGACCATATTCCTCCTAAGCTGCCTGATCATAGGCTTCGGGGTCAAGTCGGCGATAGTCCCCCTCCACACCTGGCTCCCGGATGCTCACCCCGAGGCCCCAAGCCCGATAAGCGCGCTCCTGTCTGGGGCAGTCATCGAGACGGGACTCTACGCCATGGTCAGGGTGCTGTTCCTGGTCTTCGAGCCGGGCTTCTTCTCGTGGCCCGTGGCGATCCTGGCCATAATAACAATGAGCCTGGGGAACATAATGGCTCTGCTTCAGACCGACCTGAAGCGCCTGCTGGCCTACTCCAGCATCGCCCAGGTAGGGTACATGCTGATAGGCGTGTCCACGGGCCTGAGCTACGGCCTCCTCGGGACCTTCCTGCACATTTTCAACCACTCCATTATGAAGGGGGTCGCCTTCCTCGCAGCGGGCAACATCGTGCATATGGCGGGCACCCGGGACATCAACGAGATGAGGGGCGTGGGGCGGATGATGCCGATAACCACGTTCGCCATAATAGTGGCGTTCCTGGGCCTAGGCGGCGTACCCGGAACCAGCGGCTTCATAAGCAAGTTCATACTGTTCAACG
>DASWLJ010000253.1:0-2691 GCA_036396185.1 Bathyarchaeia archaeon
CACCAGCTCAGCAGACAAGGAAACCGTCTATGAAACCGTGGACCGCCTGGGCTGCCTCCAGATCGACACCATCAACGTCCTGGAACGAGCCCAGTACCTCACCCTCTGGACCAGACTCGGCCCCTACGACAAAAGCCTCCTCGACCAGCTGACCTACACGGACAGGCTCCTCTTCGAGCACTGGGCCCACGCGGCCAGCTACATCCCCTTCAGAGACTACAGGTACTACGTGCACTCCATGGAGGAGAGGAGGAGCGAGATGGAGGCCAGGTTCAGCCGCCGCACAGGCAAGGACCCCGACCTCATAGACACCGTCCTGAACAGGGTACGGGACGAGGGTCCCCTCGGCTCCAGCGACTTCGAGGGCCCCAAGCGGAAGGGCGGCTGGTGGAACTGGAAGCCCGCCAAGACAGCCCTGGAGCTCCTCCTCGGCGCAGGCACCCTCCTGGTCCACCACAGAAACAACTTCCAGAGGTACTACGACCTCGCAGAGAACGTCCTACCCCCGTGGGTGGACGCCACGCCGCCCACCGACGACGAGAGGGTGGACTTCTTCATCCTTAGAACCCTGGGCGCCCTAGGGGCCGTGAAGGCGAGCGACATCAGGGAGTACTACCAACACTGGTCAGTAAAGCTGGGCAGAACCATCAAGCAATTGGAGGAAAGCCTGCAGCGGCTGGCCAACGAGGGGAAGGTAGAAGCCGTCAGTCTGGAAGACGGGAAGACGGAGCACCACCTACTCGCCTCCGACCATGAAGACGCCCAGCGGCTCCAGGACGACTGGGGCTTCGACGGCGTACGCCTACTCAACTACTTCGACAACCTCATGTGGAACCGCGGCAGGGTCCACACCCTATTCGGGTTCCAGCCCAAGCTGGAGGTCTACCTCCCACAGGACCAGAGAACCTACGGCTACTACCACCTGCCCGTCCTCTACGGCGACAGGATGGTGGCAAGGCTTGAGCCCAAGATGATGCGGCAGGAGGGCACGCTCCTGGTCCGGGGCTACTGGCCTGAGGAGGGCTTCAAACCCACCGACGAATACGAGGACAAGCTCGGGAAAACCCTGGAGTCCCTAGCCCGCTTCAACGGCGCCGACAGAGTAGAATGGACGGCCCAGGCTACTTCTTAGGCCAGCCCGTGACCTGCGTCTTCAACTGGGGCTCGCCCTTCACCTTGCCCAGGACCTCCATGGCCAGCTCAACGTTGTCCTTGGGGCCCTCCACAAGGAAGACCTTGCAGCCCTCCGCGCCGTCGATGCCGCCAGCCGCGATCGGCACAGCGTCCACGCCGAACAGAAGCCTCATGGCCTCCATCTCCGTGATGACCTGGCCGTGGACCACTATGATGCCGCACTTCCAGCCCATGCAGTGGTCGATGACCTCGGTGCCCATCATGTTCTGCAGGTTGTCCAGCGGCCCCGGGACCAGCTTCTCCAGGCCCGCCGGTATTATGAGCTGGATGCCGTTCCTGACGATGTGGCCCCACGCGGCCCCTATGGTGCCTCCGCCCGCGCCAGCCAGGAGAATGCCCGCTGCGCCGAAGGAGTCTATGGCGTTGGCGCCCTTGATGAATACGTCGCCGGGCCCCATCCTCGACAGGTAGGGCACAAGCTCCGCCGTGCTGCACTCCTTCAGCTTCCCCTTATCGAACACGTAGTGGCTGTACCTACCCTCCGCCTTGGTTATGTTGAGGCCGGTCGCCGTCACGACGCCCGCCGTGAACATCCCCTTGTCCGGTATCTCCTTCTGCATCAGCTCCTCGGCCACGTAGGCCGTGGTTGTGCTTGTGGCTATGATTAGGACACCCTCCTGGTACGCCTTCTGCACCGGCTCCATGCAGCTTATCGCCTTGGCTATGAGCCTCTTGCCCTCGGCCGGGGTGAGAACTACCTGCGCCTTCACGTCTGTCCCTCGGATAACTATGCATGAGAACCGGGCTTTAAATAAAAAGGTAGCTAAAGACGGGGCCCGGCGCCCCCTGTAATACCCTAAGACTGGAGCTCCTACACGATATTACGCTGCGGCTCTGACGCTGATCCATATTAGAGGTACGAGCTAAGAGACCCCTGCCCCCGGCGACACATTTACACTAAAGGATAAACCTGGCCGCCTCTATACGGCGCCCTCGGCCAGGGCCTCCGCGAAGATCTTCCCGAACCCGGTGAGGCTGATGACCTTCATCTTGCTCCCCTTCTCCGCGTCCACCAGGCCCTTCATCTCCAGCCGCGCCACGATCCTGCTGAACCTGTTCCGGAGGGTGCTGTTGGCCGTCTTGTACCCGAACCACCGGATTATGTCGCTGATGCTCTCCGCCTCCCCCCCGTTCTCGCGCAGCAGAACCATGAGCTTCCTCTCCCGGGCCCACTCCTTCTCCTCGTGCTTGCTGCTGGGCTCAAGCCTGTACCCCGGCAACTGTATCTCCAGGGGGTCCCTGCTGGGCTGCTCACGCGCCCGCCTGAACCACTTATCGAACTCCGGCGTGCCGGGCTCCCCGTTCACGTACCAGCCTGGCTCGGCGTTGGGCACGCTGTAGACGCGGGCGTTCCTGAACATGAGGGCGATGGTGAGGGCTATACCCGTGGCAGTGTCCGTTGTGCTGGTGATGTCTATGAGAGCCTCCTCCCCCGCCTCCCTCGCCTGGTTCATAATGCCGTAGACCGTGCGGAAGACGCTGCGCTGATCCACGGGG
>DASWLJ010000254.1:0-3781 GCA_036396185.1 Bathyarchaeia archaeon
ACCCAGTCGGCGACGAAGGGTGTGCGGCCCGTGGGGGTGAGGAGCCCCGTCTGCTCGCTGGCCTCGTTGTCCAGGGCGTCCTTGACGCGCCTGTGCATGTCCCTGATGTCGGCGCTGAACTCGCCGAGGTCACTGAAGTACTCTGCCACGTCGCCGCTTGTCCTCTCGGGCCTGGCTGCCATGGGGGGCATGTCGAGCCTCATGGTCTCCACGTCTACCCACAGGAGCGCTGGCTCCCGCTCCATGATGGCCTCGGCCTCCCTGGTGGTGACGTCGCTGGGGAATCCCTCGCTCAGCTTGCCCTCCACGACGACCCTGATGTAACCCTTCTTCCCGGCCTCGTTTAGCTCCTGGGCGAAGCCCTCGACGGTCTCCCTGATCCTGTCCATGAACCACTTGGGTGGCCGCCTCCTGTCCGCCTCCACCTTCACCTGCCTCATGACGTGCATGGGCTCCATGGGCACCCACTCGAACCGGGGCTCGCCTCCACCCACTTCCACGAAGTAGAAGCCCTTGTCGGGGCTCTCCGCGAAGTCGTACATCTCAAGGCTGCCCGGGGTGAGCACCCAGCCGCCGCTGGGCAGCCGTTTAGGCGGGCAGCGCCTGTGGTAGTGGCCGCTGAACACGTAGTCGGGGTTCACCTCGGCGAGCTTGTCGAGGGTGAGGCACTCGCTGTAGGGGGGCACCTCGTTGTACCCGCCGATGAAGTGGTGGAGCAGGAGCACGGTTATGCCCTCCGCGTCCTTGAAGCCGGGGGCCGCGAGCGCATCGAAGGATCTCTCCGCCTGGTCGTAGTAGTTGAGGCCGACGACGTGGAGCCTACCGTCCCTGTAGACGGCTGACTCCGGGGTGTCCCCGAAGACGTGCAGGTAGTCGGCGAGGGGGTGCTTGATGTAGTCCAGCGTGTCGCTCTGGGGGCGGCCGTCGTGGTTGCCCCTGACCACGAGTATCTTGGCCTTGACGCCGTGCCGCTCCTCGTTCATCCGGGCGAGCCTGTACAGCTCGTCGTGGACGAACTGGACCAGGTGGGGGCGGAGGGTTCTCCTCTCGAAGAGGTCGCCGCCGATGAACACGTAGTCGACGCCCCGATCCACGCAGAGGTCCACGGCCCTCGTCAGGGCCCTGTTGAAGGCTTCGCGTCTATGCTCGGCTATGGCGAGGGGTATGCTTCGCCCGATGTGGGTGTCTGCCAGGACCGCGAACCTCATGGGATTCACCTAGTGGAGCCTGATGCTCTTCTTCTCCTCTTCTTCCTCCATCTGGCCCTTGGCCTCCTTGAGGAGCCCGAAGATGTCAGGGGTCGTCCCACCGTGCTTGGTCTCCCTGGTCGCCGTCTTGATCATGACGGGCACCGGGACGAAGGGGCCTACGAGCACTGCTTCCCCCTGCTCCAGGGCGGGGAGGTCGTCCAGCAGGTCCTCGCTGAAGCTCTCGCTGGCGGCCTGTATCGTGTGCTGGTCCGTGTTGTTCACGACCCTGAGGATGGCCAGGTTGCTGCAGTTGCTGAGGATGTCCGGGTCGATCTTCCGGGGCCTCTGGCTGATGACCGTGAGGAATACGCCGAACTTGGCTCCCTCCGCCGCGATCCGGGCGAGGATGTCGCGGCTGAACCTGCTTCCGCCCAAGTCGGGGGGCGCGGCGAACCTGTGGGCCTCCTCCACGAAGATGAATATGGGGAGCCTGGCCCAGGGCTCGCGCCTGAACTTTGCGTTGAATACGCGTCTGAGGATCATGCCCACCAGCACGTCCTGGATGCCGTCGCTCATACCGCTGAGGTATATGTCGCTCATCTGCATGGGTTTGAAGAACTCGCGGATGTCCAGGTCGCCCTCGGTGAATATGTTCTGGTCCCGGAGGTTCTCCAGGTAGGTGATGATCCTGTCGAACCTCTCCACGTCGCCCGCCTTCTCGGGCATGCTCTCGTACAGCTCCTCGATGATGTCCTCCAGGGTGTACACCGGGCTCTTTGTCTGGGCCTTCTTCACCGCGTTCCTGAGCACTATGCGCTGGAGGCTGCCCTGGATGTCCGCGAGGACGCAGAGCTCGCCCAGGCTGCAGCCGGACACGCTGATGCGGAGGGGCCTGACGTGGGGCCCCTCGAAGTACTCGGCGGCCTCGGGCCTGAACACCTTGACCTTGTCCCAGAAGAGGGGGTGCTGACGGCCCTGGGCGTCCATGTTCATGTTGGCGTAGTCGCCGTGGGCGTCTATGGTGAGAATGGTGGCGCCCTGCCTGAGGAGCTGCTCCATGATGCGGCCCGCGAAGTAGCTCTTGCCGTACCTGGTCATGGCGAGGACGGCGGTGTGCCTGTGGAGCTCCCTGCCGCTGATGGGTATCTTGATCTGCTGCCTGTGGAGGAGGCTTCCCACGTCGAGGGGCAGCTCTTCCTCGGGCACGGCGAAGAGCTGCTGCAGGAGCTCGTCGCCGGCCCTGAACACGGGGGTCCCGGGCATGGGGGGCGTCCTGGGCCTCCTCACCTCCCTGCGGCCCCCCTCCTCGTGTATGTAGCCGAGGACCTTGGCGGAGGCTATGACCTGCATCATTTCGTCGCCGATGCCCAGCTCCCGCTGCCTCCAAGCTGCTCCGGGGGAGGTGCGCTGGTCGTAGAAGGGGTGCCGGGCCATGAGGGACTTGACCTGGCCCAGCACCTGGTGGACCTCCTTTGAGCCGTCCGGCTTGATCTCCTCTACCTCGACTTGGACGTACTCGTATGTGACCGGCCTGTTGTCCGGGTCTATGATGTTGAACTCGTAGAACCCGGGGCTGCTCTGGCCCACGATTAACCCGTACTCGTTCATCCGTCTATCTCCCTGATGTCGCGCCTGGAGTCGGTGACCAGTAGCCCGGCCCGCTCCAGCCTCTTCACTATAAATGGCTCGTACTTCTGCCTGTAAAGCTCTCGGTCGAACCTGGCCAGCATGTCGGCCTGCTTAAGCGGCACGTTGTACTCTATGGGGTTCACGTGCCAGTACCCCAGGTGGTTGAGCACCTGCTCCATGGGCTTCAAGTCGGCTTCGGCGTCGACGAACTCGTTGGACCTCCGCTTGTCCCACGGGTCGCTGTAGCCGAGCCATGAGGCTGAGACGTCCACCCTGAAGGGCCTGGCCTTCCCGGTGGGCTTCCAGTACGATACGGCGACGCCCGGGCACTTGAAGAAGCCGTCGATGGACCTGATCATCTTCTCCGCTTTCATCTCGACCGCGCTGCCTCTGATCCTCTTGTAGAGGTCGGGGGTGTCTCGGTCCCTCCCGTAGTATATGGATGGGGCCAGGATCAAGGGGTGGGTGTACCCCTCCTCCTTCATGACCTCGTTGACCATGGCCGTGTCGCATAGGGGTCTCCTCTCCAGGAACGCCTCGGCCTGGGCCTTCCTGTCGGGGGGCCACTGCTCGGCCTTCATCCTGAGGCTGAAGGGGCTTGAAGCCTCCTCCACCTCGGGTGTGAGCCAGCCGAGCCCCGCGTCGCCCACGGCCCTCCTCAGCATGGCCATGTACATGTAGAAGACGGTGGAGTCCTTAGTGACGCCCACCAGTGGGAACCCGTGGTCCCTTGAGAGGCACCTTAGGCGTGTTATGGATTCGAACAGCTCCGTCAGCAGCCCTCCGTGGTGGATGTACTCCCTGACCGCGTAGGGGAACCGGCCGAAGTACAGTGAGCCGTCCATGAGGACGACGGGCGTGCCCCCCTCCTCTAGGACCTTGGACGCCGCCGCGTAGGCCGCGTCGTACTCGGTGATCATCCTCACGTAGCCCGGTATGAAGCCCCTGTCCCTGTCGTCGAA
>DASWLJ010000255.1:0-3902 GCA_036396185.1 Bathyarchaeia archaeon
GTCCAAGCCCCAGAGGTGGCCTGCGTCCTTCAGCTCGGCGCCGTAGTCGGTGACCTGTAGGTAGACCGGCTTATCCGCCCTCCCTGTGAGTATGACGCCGTCATACCCTGCCCCCCTGAGCTCCACGGCAAGCTCCGTGGCCGCGGTGCTGCCTATGACGCCGTTGTTCTCTGGGCTCTTGCCGCTGACGCAAATCCTCGCGCCCGGATAGATGCCCGTCATGGGGCCCGTGGCGAAGATCAGCGGGTTCTCGGGCGACAGGGCGTCCAGCTTGCTCCACTTCTTGCCGATCCTGCCCCAGAGTATCTTGGCGGCCATGCCTCGGCCGCCGAAGTACTGCTCCAGGGTCTCTGCGGGGAAGGTTGTGTCTGTCATCTTCTCCCGCGTCAGGTCAACGTCCAGCCACTTGCCGGCGTATCCGCCCGGGGTCACTCTATGACCTCCTCGCCTTTCTCGCCGAAGAACTTGACGGCCAGGTCCCTGGCCACCTCCACGGGGTCCCTGCTGTACAGCTTCTTGTGGATGTTGGGGCCCTCGTTTACAAGGATCAGGGCGTTGTACCCTGCCTCCGCGCACACCTCCACGCACTTGGGCTCGCCTCCGCAGAGGTCGCAGATGGTGGCCTTGCCGTCGCCAGGGTGCAGGTAGGGTACGGTGCCGGGGCACACCTTGATGCATGCGCCGCAGCTTGTGCACTTCTCGCGGTCAACGAGCACAGCGCCGGTGTTGGGGTCTGTGCTCAGCGCCTGTACGGGGCAGGAGACTACGCACGGGTAGTCCTGGCACTGGGCGCACAGGTGGGGCACCTCAAGGCCGGGGAACGGCATGAACACACGAACTCTCGAAGCCTCGGGCCACATCCAGCCCTCGTGGTGCATGCTGCACGCCAGCTCGCAGCGCCTGCACCCAGAGCAGGCCGACGCGTCCCGTGCTATCCATATGGGTTTCGCCACAGAGTTCACCAGAATACCTTGTACTCGGTGAAGGATGTTTGGTGGGAATAAGAAAGTTTCGAGGCTCACTTGGCCGGGGTTCGCACCCTGTCGAAGTGCTTCATGATGAACTTGTTCAGCTCAGGCTGCATGGTGTACAGCATCTTGGCCTCCCCCTTGTGTATGAACAGCCTTATCAGGTAGACCTTACCGAGCCTGTCCGCGGACTCCAGGTACGCCTCGGGGCACCTCATCTCGCCGTCGCCGCAGTACTGGTGGAAGTCCTTGATGGCGGGCTCCAGTATCTCCTTGAACACCTTCTCCTCCGTGTAGGTGTGGTCGAAGTTGATCCTGAAGGTGTACTTGATGTAGCCCTCGTGGGTCATGTTCAGTATCTTGCTGCTCATGACCTGGGTGTTGGGCACCTTGAGGATGTTGAAGGTGGGCGTGTACAGGTTCGTGTAGTTGATGCTGATCTACTCGACTTGGCCTTCCAGGTCGCCGATCTTCACGTAGTCCTTCACCCTGAAGGGCTGGCTTAGGAGCACGTAGAACCCGGCCACGATGTTGTTGATGGTCTGGCTGGACCCGAAGCCTATGGCGGCGCCGATGAGGGCCGAGCCGCCTAGGAAGATGCTCGTGGGCAGGCTGAATATCTGGAGCACCGAGGTGACGGCTACGGTGACGAACACCAGCCTGAGAATGAGCATCATGATGTTGCTGACGTGGGGCTCAAGCTGAGCCTTCTCCGACCTGCTCTGCATGAAGCCGCTGATGAGCCTGTAAGCACCGTACACGACGCCAAGGACGACGACCGAGTAGACGAAGTTCCAGGCATTGACCTGGAACCACGCGATGGCTTCCTCGTACATGGTTTGCAGCATGGGTACCACAGATAAATGAGTTACCCTTCCCCGCGTCCCTCACCGTGCCTGTTGGCCGAGTTCACCTCAACTGTCCTGCGTATCTGAAGCAGCAGGTTGGCCAGGAGCCCGAGGGCGACCACCTGGAACCCTGACACGACGAGGAGTATGGATATGAGGAAAGAGTAGGGGTTGAGGAACCCCTGCGCCCCTGACCGCACCTTTTCCAGGCTCAGGTACGCGAGGATGGTCAGCCCCGTGGCGATGCTCAGGCCGCCGAAGCCGAAGGCCAGTGCGTCCACGCGCAGCGAAAGGAGGTCCCTCAGCTTGGTCCTGACCTTGACTCCGAGGGGCTGCCTGCTTGGCCTGTCCCCCCGGACCACGACGGGTACCTCCCTGATGCTGAGCCCCATCCTCTGGGCGGCCAGCATGAGCTCGGTCTCGAAGACCTGGCTTGATGACGGCACCTCCGCGAAGAGGGGGAGGACGCCGCTGCGGCGGTACGCCTTCACGCACGTGGTGTCCGTGAACCCCGTCGCGAAGAGGCGCCTCACGAGCCCGTGGTAGCCTCTGCTCAGCAGCCTACGGTGCAGTGGCCGCATGTCCAGGCTAGGTCCCATCCTCTTGGAGCCCACGACGACGTCGAACTCGTCCAGGAGGGCCACGCTCTCCGGTATGAAACCCAGGTCTGCGGAGAGGTCGATGGGGAAGTAGACAACCTTGTCGTAGTGGGCCTCACTCACCCCGAGCCTCAGCGCCTCCCCCAGCGACGGCTCAGGCACCTGGAGGACCCTGATGTTGTTGAAGGCGCCTGCCAGGCCCCTGGCTCTGCTGGATGTGTCGTCGAGGCTCCCGTTCTCCACGAGTATGACCTCGTAGCCGTCGAGGACGCGGTCCAAGTACTCAACGAGGACGCGGGTGTTACCCTCTAAGAGCGCCGCCTCGTTGTGCACAGGGACCACTATGCTTGCCTCCAGCCCCATTGAGCCCCCCTCCGCAGATAACATTTAACCAGTGATGAAGAACACTATTTTAGATTTACTGGGGCATGAAGGTTCCTGTGTTGAGGGTGTGCTACGTGTCACCCGAGTTCTTCCACTGGGGCGTCCACGGCGGCTTCGGGTACGTCACCTGGACGCTGAGCAGAAAACTGGTCGATCGGGGCGTGGAAGTCTGCGTGGTCACACCAAGGAGAAAAGGGCAGCGCCCAGTGGAGGAGGTGGACGGGGTGAAGGTGGTGGGGTACGACGCCTACGAGGGGTGCCCCTACCCTGCGCGGGCCCTGGCCTCACGCATAAGGTCTAGGGACGCGTACCGGGAGGCCGACGCCGACATCTACCACAGCCAGGCCGAGAGCTTCAACACGCTGGCAGCCGAATCGGCGGCCCCAGGGAAGCTGCACCTCATCACCTTCCAGGACCCCTACGACCTGGAGGAGTGGAGGAGAATCGCCGAGGTTGAGCCACGCTACAGGATGTCGCCCATACAGTGGGCACGGATCGCGGCTGAGAGGCGCATCCTCACTGAGGCGTGCAGGCGAGCCGACGGCCTCTACACACAGGCGCGTTTCCTGGCGGGTAGAGCCATGAGGCTGTTCAAGCTTAAGGAGCCCCCCGAGTTCCTGCCCAACCCGGTTCCTGTGCCCGAGAAGGTGGCGGCGAAGAGCGACCAGCCCACAGTGTGCTTCCTGGCCAGGTGGGACCCGCAGAAACGCGTGGAGCTTTTCCTCAGACTGGCGCGCAGGTTCCCGGATGTGAGGTTCATCGCCATGGGCCGGGGGCACGACCCGCAGACGGACGCGAGACTCAGGGAGGCGTACCACGGCACACCCAACCTGACAATGACCGGCTTCGTCTCGGAGGAGCTGAAGAGCAGGGTGCTGGCCGAGAGCTGGGCCCTGGTGAACACCAGCATCAGGGAGGCCCTACCAGTCAGCTTCCTGGAGGCCCTCGCCCATGAGACGCCCATAGTGAGCGGCGAGAACCCAGACAGCTTGACCAGTCGCTACGGGTACCACGTGGTGGGAGACGACTACGCGTCCGCGTTGAGGGCTATGCTGGAGGACCCAGGCCGCGGGAGGAAGGGAAGAGAAGGCAGGAGGCTGGTC
>DASWLJ010000256.1:0-5852 GCA_036396185.1 Bathyarchaeia archaeon
GAGCGGCATCGTTAACGCGGCCATTTTCAGTGGCTGGGCCCACCTGGGCTTCCACTGGTTAGGCATCTACCACAACATCCCGTCCATGCTCACCGAGTCGGCGTCCGCCAAGCTGGCCACGCCCCTCTTCATCCACCCGGAGCAACTGAAGGAGGAGACCAAGATGAGCACCCTGGTTGGTACCAGGATGCTGCCCCACTACAAGCCCACAACCAACTTCCCCAACCCGTGGCCCGGCGGCTGGTGGAGGCTCCGCGACATCGTGGAGCAGCAGAAGATAGCCGCCTGGGCGATCCTGGACCACATGGCCCGAAACAAGGAGACAGTGCTCTGGAACGCGTACCAGAAGGCTGTGAGGCAGACGGAGAGGGGGGCCGAGGACCCTGTCACGGCCTACGTGATACCCCTCTCACAGCACGACCCACGCACAATGGAGCTCATGGTGGAGAAGCTGCTGGTCCAGAACCTGGAGATATACAAGGCCAAGAGCCCATTCACGGGCGACGGCGTCGTCTACGAGGAGGGCAGCTACGTGATCCCCCTGGCCCAGCCCAAGATGGGTCTCATCAAGACCCTGCTCAGCCGCACGAGGTTCCCGGACGACAGCTTCACCCGCATGCCAGACGGCTCACCGCACAGACCCTACGACTCCGCGACGGACACCATGGCCGAGTTCATGGGCGTCGCCGTGGACCCCGTGGAGTACATCACTGAGGTGGAGCTGGAGCTTGTGGACGATTACAAGCCGCCCGTGGGCACCGTGGACGAGTCCAGCAAGGTGGGGTACCTCCTGGACACCAGGGAGAACCACGCCTTCAAGGCCGTGAACATGCTGCTGGCAGACGGCGTCCCCGTTAAACGGGTCACCGAGCCCCTCATGGCGGGTGACTTTGAGCTGCCTCCAGGCTGCTTCATAGTGGAGCCGGGCTACGAGGACAAGCTCACCTCGGTGGCCGAGGAGACGGGCGTGAGCTTCCACGCTCTCGCCGAGCTGAAGGCTGACACTGTGCTGGTGAAGCAGCTCCGCGTCGGCATGTATCAGCGCTACTGGGGCGGCAACATAGACGAGGGCTGGACCCGCCTCTGCCTCGAACAGTACTGCTTCCCGTACACCACGATCATGGACGAGGCCGTCAAGAAGGGCGGCCTCAGGGACAGCTTCGACGTAATTGTCCTTCCCAGCGACCCGTCCGCCATGATCACGGGCGGGGACGAGCTCAAGAAGTGGTGGAAGGAGAACAGGCAGGGCTGGGAGCTGCCCGAGTACCCGCCGGAGTACAGGAGCGGCCTCGGCGACGAGGGCAAGAAGGCGATAAAAGAGTTCACTGAGAAGGGCGGCACCCTGGTCTGCCTGGGAGACTCATCCATGTACGCCGTTGAGACCCTGGACCTCATGGTGGCCAACGTCCTTGATAAGGTGCCCAGCAAGGAGTTCCACTGCCCGGGCAGCACCCTACACGTAGATGTCGACACGGAGCACCCTGTCGCATACGGTATGCCTGAGGACGCCCTGGCCCTCTTCTGGAGCAGCCCGGCGTTCAAGATAATCCCGGGGCCGGACAACCACAAGTACAGCGTGATAGCCTCCTACCCGGACCACGACCTGCTGGAGTCGGGGTGGCTCATAGGGGAGGAGCGGCTCGCCAACAAGGTAGCTGCCCTCCAGGCCCAGGTGGGCGAGGGCAAGGCTGTGCTCATAGGGTTCAGGTGCCAGCACAGGTGCCAGACGGGGGGCACCTTCAAGCTGCTCTTCAACAACCTACTCGGCTGAAACAACCTATTTCTTTTAATGGACCCTTTCAACGTTCACGCTGTCTTCTTCTTAACGCGTGCTTGTTAGGCTTCACGGCCTCCACAGGATGACCCTTGTCGTCGCTCGCCCCCAGGCAGACCAGACACAGCCTCTCGGTGAAGCTGCCGCAGTACCTACAGAACTTTTTCCCGCAGACCTTGCAGGTGTAGAGCTTCCCAGTGCTCTGCCCGCAGATCTCGCACTCCTCCAGCATGCAGTCACCACCATGTTAGGTAAAACCAGCATAATCGCTGCGTGAACCCCTGACCATAACCTTATCATCACAGAAACTAGTCAAAAGAGCCACAGATACACAATAATTTTTAACCTAATCGAGTAAAATGTTTTTATATCATATCAAGTTTGGAAAAGATAAGAGAATTAACCATATGAATCAAAGCGAACGCTACAAATGTGATATTTTTGATGGAACGAGGAAAAAATGTGTCAGGCTGACCTGACCCTGAACCTACATACCTTTGAGCCGGCGACGGCCGACTCAAGGAGCTCGGCTTCGACGGGTCTGCCAAGCACCTGCTCCCAGTACCGTTCAACGAAGCCCTTGGAGCAGCCGCAGTAGGTCCGGGACACGGCCTCACCCGCCGGTAGCCCCTGGACTAGGCTGCAGTAGCACCTGACGCCGTAGGACTCGGGCGTGTACCCTACTATGATGTCAGGCCCGTCCCTCTCCAGTAGGCTGCCCTTCTGTGGCTTCTTCTCCTCGGCGTCGAGGAACTCCCCCAATGTACCATACTTTGCTCGCCTGGCCTTCGCCCGCTCCACTATGCTGCCGTGGTGGTCGGCGCAGTTGCGTCCACACGCGGCCATGATCCTCTCGCTGACCTGTGGGTCTAGGGCCTCGTCCATCCGCTCCATGGCCCCCTTCACCCACCTGGCCACCTTCTCCTTGGAGGAGGAGTCCTTGAGGGATTCTGAGCCAGCCATGATCCCGGCGGCGGCCTCCTCCCCGGCCTCACTCCTTATGGTCTCCTCCAGTTGACGCAGCGGCCCCCTTATGTTCGGCATCAAGTCACCTGAGATCGAGGTTTCGCTGTTCCAGACATATGTTTAGGGGCGGGGCGACTGCGCCTTGAAGTGGTTGTACACGTTCAGGCTGACCTGGGCTACGGCCTCCTCGGCCGCGTAGACGTCCTCGGCGCCCATTGTGAAGCAGCTCAGCACGTATCTCTCGCCCGTCGCCTTGATGGTGACGATGCCCACGTCGTTCCTGATTCCAGGGAGGCTCCCCGTCTTGTGCTCAAGCTTCACCTCCTTCGCTGGAAGGTACTTGGGCATCCTGCTGGGCCCTGTCTGACACCTAGCCATGATCCCCAGTATCTGGTCGCAGCTCTCCTTCGACGCGGCTTTCCCCGTTGCCACCAGCTCCAGGAGCGTGTTCATCTCGTCGGGCGTGGTGACGTCGTTGTTCTCCACGCCCAGGCTCCACGAGGGGCTGCCCTGGGGGGCTTCCTGGGTCTTCTCGAAGAGGCTCAGCGTCATGTCTTTCAGAGGCAGGTTTATTCCGATGAGGTCGAAGAGTATCTCCCTGCAGTACCTCGTGACGCTGGTTTTGGTTAGGCCGAGCGACTGGAGGGTGGTGTTCACGTTGCCGAATCCGACCCGAGCGGCAACAAGGTCAGTGGCCGTGTTGTCGCTGATGATCATCATGAGGCTGAGTAGGTCTCTGAGGCTGACATCGAGTCCTTCCGAGAGCTCCTTGAGGATGCCTGACCCGGGGACCTTGTCCACGTCTCTCAGGGTGATCTTCTGGTCCAAGCTCAGCTTCCCCTTCTCCACCTGCCTGAAGAACTCCACGATGACGGGAAGCTTGAAGACGCTGGCGGTGGGGAACAGACTGTCGCCGTTCAGGTGAACGGACTCCCCTGTGTCTAGGTGCTTCACGGATACCCCGAGCACCCCTCTAAGCCCCTCGGTAGGCTTGGACACTGCTTCTTGAAGATTCATGCATGATAACGTGTCGGTGCACAGGTATAACAGTAGCTAGGGCCCCAGCTTGACCACCAACCCGTCCCTGTAGAGCCACGCGTCGCCCCGCCTCTCCGCCAGGCAGTACACCGCGTGGGCTCCCCCGGCCTGGGCCTCCTCTGCGAACAGCCTGTACATCACCCCGGGGTCGTAGTGCTGCGGGAAAACGGCAAACGGCTTCAGCGTGTTTATCGTGTATATGTCCTGGGGGTTCACATGTTTGCCGAAGTACCCGCCCGCCATGCTCACGAAGAACAGGTCTACGTCTCCCGCCAGCCTCGCGATGTAGTCTATGTTGGACTTGTGCCTCGGGTCCAACTCGGGGACGCTGGTTGCCAGGTCCCCGGTGTGGTATAATGTTAGACCGTCCACTTCTATGAGGTAGGCCACCTCGGGTGGCGATGCTACCGGGTGGTTCACGGTATAGACGGTGAGTCCGGGCTCTGTGTAGTTCATCCTGTACCCGGTGAACCGGACCGCGTCAAGCTCAACGTTGAGGCCCCACCCGAAGAAGTACCGTATGTCGCGCACTGTCCGCGACCACTCTCTTATTGGGGGCCAGTAGTGGTCGCCGTGGCCGTGCGTCACGAAAACACGCACGGTCCTGCCCTCGAGGTACGCGGGGTCGATGTACCCGTTCCAGATGTTTCTCTCAACCCGGGGAGGCTGAAGCTCAACGTAGTCGATGACTATGATGTGGTGTCTCGTTTCGATGACCCAGCCGGACAACCCGGCATACCGGATCAATGCCTCGCCGCTCCTCTGCACACATGGTTTAGGGGACGTCACGTTGACGTAGGCTCCCGCCAAGATGACCGCGGCTAGGAGAGCCGCGGTCAGGGTGACCACGCCTGTCGCTGCCTTGGCCATGGTTCCCTCTGCCTGATTCTTTCATAAAATATCTTTACATGAATGATCGTTGGCCCACAGTAGCGCTCTTCACGGAGCCGAGGAACATATTTTACCTTGAAAGCCTCACGTATATTGGATGAACCATGCCTGAGGAGCCTGTGTACGTCGCCGAGGTCGTCAGCATCAAGAAGAGCTGCAGCGCGGGCCATAAGGTGGGTGACAGGTTCGAGATCAACACCCACAAGACGGGGGGCATCTGCGGCTACTGCTACCATGAGCTGTTCCCCACCATGATGAACATGTGCTACGGGGGCCAGATACCGTGGATGAACAACCAGGAGTTCGGGTACGAGTGCCCCGACAGCTACAACCTGGTCACATTCAAGGTGACCAAGAAGAGGTAGCTACTCACACTTTTTTTCGGCGAGTCATCTAGCTCAAGGAAAAAAATAAAATAGGGTTGTAGTGTCTACCGACCGCTGTACCACTTGATCTTCTTCGTGTAGTAGCCGTACCCCAGTCCGAGGGCGACCAGCAGCAGCATGGCGTAGGTGTACAATGCGACCTCCGGCCGCAGCATGTCCACGAGTCTGCCTATGACCAGCTCGAACCTGAAGCTGACAGTCTGCCCGTAGGTCACCCCGAAAGCTGCCAGGAGGAAGACGCGCCCGGTGTGGTTGACGTACTTGTAGGGCCCCTCCATCTGCGCCGTGAAGATGAAGTAGGCGGCGGCCGTGACCGTGCCCACTACCATCACCAGGTTATCTATGCTGGTCAGCGGTAGGATGGTGGCGTTGATCTGCCCGAGGAAGTCGGCCATGACGCTCGTCCTGATGGCCAAGCCGAGGCCCGCGCCCACGGTAACCGCCACGGGGTACCTGGAGAGCCAGAGCCACTCGGTCTTGAGCCTAGAGAACAGCATAACGCACAGTATGATGGCCACGATGAAGACGTAGTTGCCCTGAAGCACAGGGTTGATGGCGCTAGTCCTGACGTAGTTCCAGTTGGTGGCGAAGATGAAGCCTCCCAGGATGCCCATGTAGAGGTTCTCGGTGAACTTGCTCAGCGGGTTGTCGCCTATCAGCACAGAGTACGCGCCGATGGACACGAATGAGCCTGCGATGAGCCCAAGCAAGAAGCTGTCCATACTACTTACTCCCTCCTCCTCTTCCAGCTATGAAGTATAGTACGTTGCCCAGGACCACCAGTATCGCCCACAGGA
>DASWLJ010000257.1:0-10093 GCA_036396185.1 Bathyarchaeia archaeon
GTGGCTCGCCTCATGGCTGCTCTCGAGATCCACGTCGTGGAGGCCCTGGACAACGTCTCCGAGTCGCTAAGAGACGTTTATTAGATGAGTTTAATACGGGCTCCGACCCAAATCAGTTGTCGCGTATGGCCGAGACGATCACAGAGAAGGGCGAGAAGCGTAAGCCCAGAGCCGTTCTTTGCATGCTCAAGACAAACGTCCACGACCACACCCTGTTCCGCATCAAGATGGATGAGCTCAGGAGCCTTGTGGAGACGCTGGACATAGAGGTCGTGGGCGAGATAATCCAAAGCAGATTCAAGCCCTTCAGCAAGTTCCACATAGGCAGCGGTAAAGTCAAGGAGCTGAAGAAGAAGGTCGAGACACTGGGAGTGGACCTTGTCATCTTCTACGACATACTCAAGAGCAGCCAGAAGCTCAACCTACTCAAGGCCCTCAGCGTCGAGGTCATCGACCGGTACGAGCTCATCCTGGAGATCTTCGACAGAATGGCGTCAGACAGACTCAGCAAGCTCCAGATCGAGGCGGCCAGGGTGGAGAAGATGGCCCCATTCTACAAGCTTCAGGCGTCCATCAACTACAGATATGACAGACCCTTCTTCAGGAGCGGCGGCGAGTACGGGTTCCGCGGCCAGTTGAGGGAGCTCACCAGGAGCCAGGCAAGGACCAGGGAAGAGATCGATAAGCTGATGGAGGAGAAGGACAAGCAGATATGGAACCGTAGAAGACTGGGGTACCCTATAGTCTGTATCGCAGGTTTCTACAACGCGGGGAAGACCAGCCTCTTCAACGCCCTCACGGGGGACCACAAGCTGGTCAGCGACAAACCCTTCACAACCCTGTCCAGCAAGTACCAGCGCAGGTACATCGACCACGAGACCTCGGTTCTCTTCATAGACACCATCGGGTTCGTCATCGACCTGGACCCCAGGCTCATCCAGAGCTTCAAGCTGAATCTACTGGACATCAGAAGCTCTGACCTCGTCGTGCTGCTCCTTGAGATCACTGACCCTCCGCTGACGCTTCAGATCAAGCTCAACGAGGGCATCAAGCTGCTGAAGGAGATAGGGGTGCCCCATGAGAGGATCATGGTGGTCTTCAACAAGCTGGACAAGGCCCCGGAGCTTGAGCACGCGATTGGGGATCAGCTTAAGATCGAGGCCTTCAAGGTGCCCTGGATAAGCGTGTCAGCCACAGAGCGTATCAATTTGCAGGAGCTGCTGCAGCTGATGGCCAGCTGCCTAAAGGAGCTTAAGCTGAAGCCCCCGGAGCCTACACAGGTGTCCAGTTACAGGAAAGCTGAGACGGCTGTTTACCGGGTGCTCCAAGAGTACCCCGTCGAGCTCCCTCAGAACAACAGGGGCCCCTTCAGGGGGCTGGTCGCCACCATTCTGAGCCAGAACACCAACAGGAAGAACCAGGCTACGGCCTACGAGAGGCTTGAGGAGACGGTGGGGATAACCCCTGAGAGCATCGACGCAGCGCCCACGGAGACCATAGCGGAAGCAATAAGGCCGGCTGGGATGCACAACCAGCGGTCTCGGACACTGAAAGCCATCGGCAGAGCCGTGATGGACAAGTACGGGGGAGACCTCCGAGGGGTCTTCGAGAAGAGCTTCCTGGAGGCCAGGGAGGAGCTGATGGAGCTCCCCGGCGTGGGCTTCAAGACAGCCGACGTTGCACTAATGTTCGTAGCCGGCTGCCAGGTCGTGCCCGTGGACAGGCACATCGAAAGGATATGCAAGCGACTGGAGGTCGTCCCGGGGAACGCTTCCTACGAGGACATCAGGAGGGTCCTCGAGGACGCCTCCACGCCGGACAGGTTCAGGGAGGTGCACCTGTCCTTCATCAGGTTCGGCAGAGAAACCTGTAGAGCCCAGCGGCCAAGGTGCAGCGAGTGCACCCTTAACTCGATCTGCCCTTACCCTAAGAAGGCAGGCTTGAACAGTTAGAAGGAGACGCCTGCACATCGACGACGTGCGTCTCTCCCGTTCCAAAAAACAGTTATTTTCGGTGGCTGCGCCGCCTCAACCTTCTACGAATCCTTTAAATCTAAGCCACGTTGATTCTTTACAGCCTAAAAATAGGAGTGTCTACAAATGCCACGTGTACGAGCACCTAAGAGAGGGTCGCTCTCCTACTCGCCTCGAAAACGGGCGAGGAAAGCAAAAGGACGCGTCTCTTTCTGGCCTACCCTGGACAAAGAGTCAAGGCTGGTAGGCTTCGCAGGTTACAAGGCAGGCATGACCCACCTGTTCTACATTGAGGACAGAGAACGAGTTCCCGAGTACGGGCAGGAAGTAAAATCCGCTGCCACCGTAATCGACACTCCACCCATGCTGGTTACCGCGGTCCGCGCATACAAGAAGACGTACGATGGCCTAGAGGCCATGACCGAGGCGTGGATGGCGAACCAGCCTAAAGACCTGTACAGGAAAATTAGCTTCACGACGGACCCCAACCCAGCCGAGAAGCTGGCCGAGATGGACAAGAGCATCGGCAAGATCGCCCAGGTAAGGGTCATAGTGGCGACCCAGCCGAGGCTATCCGCGGTCCCTAAGAAGACCCCCGACATCCTGGAGATCCCAGTCAGCGGGGGCTCCGTGGAGGACCAGTTGGCCTACGCCAAGGGGATCCTGGGGAAGACCGTGACCATCCGGGACGTCTTCAAGCCAGGTGAGAGCATCGACCTGATCGGCGTCACCAAGGGCAAGGGCTTCCAAGGTCCAGTGAAGCGCTGGGGCATCCGCGTCCTATCCCGTAAATCCAGAAAATCGAAGAGAGCCGTAGCCAGCATAGGCGCCTGGTCGCCCAGAAGGGTGCTGCCTCAGGTGCCCAGGGCGGGCCAGATGGGCTTCCACAACAGGACGGAGTACAACAAGCGCATCATGTTGATGGGAGAGGACTCGGAGCGCGTGAACCCCAAGGGCGGGTTCATCAGCTACGGCTTAGTCAAGGGAGACTACATGCTCCTCAAGGGAAGCGTCATGGGGCCAGCAAAGAGATTGATCAACCTCAGGAAAGCAGCCAGAGAGACCATGTACCCTGAGGAGGCGCCCCAAGTGACCTACCTACACACAGAGTGGAAGAGAGGCGACAAACAATGAAGGTACCAGTACTGAACCTGAAGAACGAGAAGGTCGCCGAGGTAGAGGTCCCCAAGGTCTTCGAGACCCCTGTACGCCACGATGTCATAAAGAGGGCGGTCGTCGCTCTCCAGAGCACGAGGTTCCAGCCACAGGGCAGGGACCCCATGGCTGGCAAGAGGACGACAGCTGAAGGCCATGGAACAGGACACGGCATGTCCCGAGTCCCCAGGCTCAGGGAGGGCAGCAGGGCAGCCTTCGGTGTAAGCATCGTAGGCGGTCATGCGGCTTTTCCGCCCACCTCGGAGAAGGTCATCGTGAAGCGGATCAACAAGAAGGAGAAGAGATTCGCCATAAGGTCGGGTATCGCGGCCACTGCCGCGAAGGAACTCGTCGAGAAGAGAGGACACAGAGTCCAGAGCGTAGAACAGCTGCCACTGGTCATCGACGACGAGGTGGAGAGCCTCGGTAAAACCAAGGAGGTCAAGGACCTTTTCCGGGCCCTAGGCATCTGGGAGGACGTTGAACGCGCCGACCGGAAAAAGATAAGGGCCGGGAGGGGAACCATGAGGGGTCGCAAGAAGAAGATAGGGCGAGGCCCACTCATAGTGGTCTCCGAGGACAAGGGAGTCGGCAATGCCGCCAGGAACCTCCCGGGCGTCGACATAGTGGACGTGCACAGTCTAAACGCGGAGCTGCTGGCCCCGGGGGCGCACCCCGGCAGGCTGGTCCTTTGGGGTAAAACGGCCTTCGAGTCCCTGGACGAGGTGTGGGAGGCTTAGCAATGGAAGCACACAGCGTAGTTAAGTACCCCATGATGACTGAGCGCAGCGTCAACATGATAGAGAACGAGAACAAGCTCGTCTTCATCGTAGACAGGCGCGCGACAAAACACGACATAGCCAACGCCATCAAGGAGCTCTACGAGATAGAGGCTGAGACCATAAACACCCTCATCACTCACAAGGGAGAGAAGAAGGCATTCATAAAGCTCAAGGACGGGTACGACGCGTCAGATGTCGCCATCCGTCTAGGAATACTGTAGGTGCGGAAAAATGGGTAAGAAGATAAAGGTACAGAGGAGAGGCCGCGGCGGAAGCATGTTCCGCGCCGCGAAGATGAACAAGATAGCTCCAGCGAAGTACCCAGGGATATCAGAGGAGAACCTCAACGGAACCATCAAGGAACTGGTCCACGAGGGCGGCAGGGGAGCCCCCCTAGCCTACATCGAGTTCCAGCCGGGCCAAGGATTCTACAGCGCAGCCATCGAGGGCACCTACGTGAGCCAGGAGATAGCGGTCGGCCCATCCGCGCCAGCTAGCCTAGGCAACGTCCTGTCCGTCGGGTCAGTGCCCGAGGGAACCATGGTCTGCAACATAGAGCTGAGGCCAGGAGACGGAGGCAAGATCGCGAGAGCCTCAGGCAGCTTCGGGACAGTAATCGCCCACACGGCCACCCACACGAGTATAAGACTGCCATCTAAGAGGATGGTCTCAGTACCCAACAGCGCGAGGGCCACCATAGGCATCATAAGCGGAAGCGGCCGGAAGGAGAAGCCCTTCATGAAGGCCGGGGCCAAACTCGACGCCAAGAGGGCCAAGGGCCACAAGTACCCAATAGCCCACGGCGTCAAGATGCCCGCGGCCATGCACCCACACGGTGGAGGCCGCCACAGGAGACCTGGCAAGTCCACGACAGTAAGCAGGCACGCGCCTCCCGGAGCCAAGGTCGGGCTGATAGCGGCCAGAAGCTCAGGCAGAGGCGGTAAACGTCGGAGAGAATGACATCCCTTAAATAATGCGAACCGGATGAGGAGAGTGTAAAATGCCCAAAAACTTCCAGTACAGGGGTCGGACGGTCAACGAGCTGCGCGCCATGTCCATGGACGAGTTCATCAGCATCCTCCCGGCGAGGATGAGGAGGAGCCTGCGCCGAGGGCTCAGCAGCGATCAGAGGATCGTCCTGGAGAAGCTGCGCAGAAACCAGGGTAAGCCCATCAGAACCCACGCCAGGGACATGATCATTCTCCCCGAGATGATCGGGAAGAGCGTCTTCGTCCACACAGGCAAGGAGTTCAAGGAGATCAAGGTCACCGAGAAGATGTTGGGCCACTACATGGGAGAGTTCGCTATAAGCATCAACCTTGTGCGCCATGGGCGTCCGGGTATAGGTGCCTCTAGAAGCAGCATGTACATCCCGCTCAAGTAGTGTACACGCATCTCTTTTCTTTAATATCATATTAATCGGTCTTCGTAGTTCTGTTCGTGGGTTAATAGATGTCGCCTGCCGTGATGTGCCACTGCCCTAAATCTGACAGCTCTTCCCCGTTCCGAATCACTGAGCCGCGCTCCTGTACAGCGTTGTTGAGGGCCTTCATGATGACTTTGAACCACGGCGCCACAGTTAACCCCATCCCGGCCAAGTCGTTTTCAAGGGACTCCCCACGCACAGTGTAGATGTTAACGACGTCGACGCCCGGGTGAGCCTCACATAGGCAGGACAATACGCCTCTCAGCAGCCCACCATCAAGTAGGCACGGAGGGTAATCCTCTAATGTCAGCTCAAGCTCCCCGCCTTCAGTGATCTCGTCGACGACCAGATACCCCTCAGGTGAGCCGCCCCTGCGAACCATGTAAGTCTGAACGCGCCTCAGAGGGTTCTCGTTGTACCAGCGAATGTATGGGAGGGTCCTGTGGATGTGAAGCAGGCCGCTGCCAGCGGCCCAATCCTCGTAGAGTCCACTCAAGGCTTCGACGCTGATCGGCTCAAGGGCGACGCTTCCCCTGTCCCTGAAGCCGGCGAAGGCCTCTCTCCCGATGAAGCACCTGTCTATGTCGTGGGCGAATGCCGAGCCCGCCTTCTGGGCCGCAGCCGCTGCCTCGACCAAGTTGAAGCCGATGAGAATCTCCGGGCTGAGCCCTCTCATCTCTTCAGCCATGAAGTTCAGGGTTCTCTGGAAGAGTCCCTGTCTCCTGTGAGCCTCGTCGACGAAGCCGTCGCAGCCTTGGAGAACAGTGAAGACGTCGTCACCTTCCCTAACCTCTAGCGGGAGAAACGAGTTGAAGGCCACAGGCTCCCTGGATGGGGTGTGCTCCGCGACGGCTATGGATGGGAACCCAAGGCTGAAGGGGTTACTCTCGAACTTCCACCGGAACAGCTGCTCACTGTAATCGTAGTAGAGGGTCTTGTTGAGCCCCTTGACGTATGAACTTAGATCGCTCTCCTTGAACCACCGGATCTCGTATTGTTCGGGCATTCGGCTCGTCCCAATGTATCTATTTTACGGACATAAAACCCACGCGATGGGCAGGTTGAGAGGTCCGTTCACTCAACGGGTCAATCTAAGATGAGTAAAGAAGTTATTATGGGGCGCTTTTTAGAATCGGCGCCTGTGAATACCCCTGGGTTCGCCAAGGAGAACAGATATTTTTATATTCCAAGCAAATCTATATCACTAGCGATACAGAGGTTTGGATTGAATGTACTGTAGAAAATGCGGAAAAGAGCTGTCCGAGGAGGACAGGTACTGCTCACAATGTGGAACCGAGACCAGGGGAACCCACTGGGAAGAGGTGACGGTGGCCACCGACGATCTCATAGGGAGAGTGAAGGAGCTAATAGCCGAGGGGAACGTCAGGCGCATCGTCGTCAGGAACGACAAGGGCGAGCAGCTGCTTGAGATACCCGTGACGGCGGCAGCCATAGGCACCCTGATAGCGCCCTACCTGGCCGCTCTAGGCGTCATCGCGGCGCTCGTGACGCGCGTCAACATCCACGTGGAGCGCAGGGACGCCGCGGAGAAGTAGCTCCCAGCCTATTCATAGGCTGAGGACGGCGTCTAACTCCGACATCAGCTCATATATTTTTGTGGAGCCCACAAACAGCATTTCACGTTTATTGTACGTGTCGGGGGTAGCGTACCTAATCTTTAACCAATCTCAACAAAGCTGAGAGCGTCTCAAAAATATGGAACGTTATTGACTTCCCCGTTACAAAAAATTTGATACTACCATGTACAACTCCGACCGGAGTTTACCGCTCCATACAAGGCAACCAGTATATATTCTAAGCACGATGCTATGTATTGCCCGAATGGGAGCGGATGAAAGCCGAACGAAGCTGAGGGCTGGATATCCGCGGGAGCCGAAGGGACGGGCTTCAACGTGCCAGGGCTTGGGCTCTGCGATGACGCGCCTCCCGGCAAGACCGTTCGGGCACTTTTCATTTATATGAAACCTTACAGCCGATTCGCTGAGCAACAGCAGGCTGCTATGGCAGCCCAATCAACCAATAATAAGACTAATTAGACTAGGGGCGCAGGCCAGTAGAACCAATGCCCCCAAACCCACACATATTTTCCAGAAGCTCGTCCTCTCAACTATCTTAATCAAAGCGCCCATGGCCGCGAACCCGGTCAAGGCGGCCACGGACATGCTTATCAGGGAAGCCTGTGTGACGGCTACATCCTCTATGAGCATCAAGCCGAAGCCCGCGGCGAAGCTTGCGGGGATACTCATAAGAAACGAGACCCGGAAACACTCCGATGGTCTGAACCCCCTAATAAGCAGGAGGGTCGTCGTCACGCCGGCCCTCGAGAGCCCCGGTATGATCGCTAGACCCTGGGTCACTCCCAGGCCCAGCGCCTCGACCCAAGACAACGTACCCGAGCCTCTACTCCCTCCTCCTCTCCCACCCCTCTGAATCAGCCCAGTCGCTACGAGGGCCAGACCAGTCAAGGCCATCAACGCCTCACCCTGTCCGATCGAAACGTCCAGGAGGAGGTATATCGGCAGCCCAACCAGGCCAGTGACAAGCGTCATGGCTAACAAGTGCGCCCTCAGCCGCCTATGCTCCTCGTCTCCCCCGAGGACTATCTTGACGGCCTCACCTCTGTAGTAGAATAAAGCCGCGGCCCCTGTGCCTATGTGAAGCGTCACAGCCGTCCTCATGGCCTCACCCGGCTCCAGGCCCAGGTAGGCAACCATCAGTAGAACTAGGTTGCCTTCGCTGGAGACAGGAAGCCACTCGAGGAGCCCCTGTATAGCCCCGAAGATGACTGCGTCCAGCGCCGAGACCATGATTCACCCCTCCGCCTCGAAGTTACTACAGGGATAGCGGGGAACCCCATAAATCTGTCCCCCACACATAGCACTCATGCGAACCGAGGCCCCCGAGACAAGAGCCAAGCTCAACGGCCTGATAGCTGAAGCCGACTTCCAGGCGCTGCTTGCCGAGGCGGACAGGATGTTGGAGTCCGAGCCAGAGAACTACGTCGGGCACTGGTGGAGGGGGCGGGCCCTCACCCTGATGGGGGGACTCGACGACGCGGTGAGGGTTTTCTACGAGTCCGTGAAGCGCGCGGACGACGATCTGGAGGAGTCGCGTATCATGGCGAGCCTCGCAAACGTGTTCAACGTCCAGAAGAAGCACGACGTGGCCGAGGAGTACGCTGAGGCCGCACTGGAGCTGAACCCAGGTAACCCCGTGGGGGTTCTAGCCCTCAGCGTAGCCCTGGCCTCCACAAGCAGAAGGAGGGAGGCTTCGGAGCTCATCTCCTCCAGCTGGGGTAAGCTGACAGAGGGCTACGAGAGGGCCTGCGCGTACGCCGTCATCGGGCAGAAGGGCAGGCTCATCGAGGTACTCAGGGAAGACGTGGCGGCTAACCCCCACCACAGGGTAACAGCGCTACACGACCCCGAGTTCAGGCCTTACCTCAGGGACCCCGAGTTCAGGGCAGTCATCAAAGCTAGCTAAGCTTAAAGCCCCAGACTGATAAAAGTCACAGGACCCTGATGAAGATAGTTGTACTTCACGGCTCTAAGCCCAGCGCCAACAGCCAGGAACTCGTAGACACCGCTGTGCGCATGGGCCACAAGGTCATCGACGGACCCACCACCGACGTGAGCAGCTGGGTGAGCCCCGAGGGCCCCAGGTTCTGGGTGGGCAGGGAGGATGTAACTGACGCAGACATCTGCCTACTGAGGAGCTATGGACCAGGCTCATGTGAGCAGATCACTCGCCGCATAAGCCTAATGGAGCACATGGAGCTGGCAGGGATCAGGGTGATAAACAGGAGCTACCCCTTCAGGCGGGCCAGGGACAAGTACGCGACGCAGTACTGGCTGTACCAGTACGGGTTGCCCATCCCGTCCACGTTCACGACGGAGAGCCTGGCCAGGGCGTACGAGAAGACCCAGGAGATGGGGGAAGTCGTGTACAAGCCCATCCTGGGAAGCATGGGGCGGGGAAGCATGAAGTTCCAGGACACGGACCTGGCCTACAACGCCTATAGGACACTGGAGCGGCTGCAGCACCCCCTCTTCATCCAGAAGTACATCAAGAACCCGGGACGAGACATAAGGGTCTTCGTCATCGGCGGCAAGGTAGCGGGGGCCGTCTACAAGTACCTGCCGCAGAACAGCTGGAAGAGCAACGTGGCTCAGGGCGGGAAGATGGTTGAGGAGGCCATAAGCGAAGAGATCATCAACCTGGCTCTGAGGGCCACCGAGGTCATGGAGCTGGACTACGCCGGAGTAGACCTCCTGGAGGGCCCAGATGGGCCGGTAGTGCTGGAGATGAACGCCAGCCCGGGGTGGCAGGGCATAAAGTCGGCCACGGGGAAGAACTTCGCGGAGCTCATCATAAAATACGGAGTAGAACAGTGTGAGTGACAGCCTGTCCAAGATACCTGTAAGGATCACGGTCGTGGATAAGGGGGAGGCGAAGGCCATCCTCAACAGGCTCACTGCGCCCCTCACGGTGGAGGACATACTCAAGAGGCTGCCCATGAACACAAGAACAAGCCCGGCGGTGGGCTTCGTCAGCGTCCTCATGGGCATCAAGCGGGGTGCAGAGAAGCCAGTCAGCAAGGTGACTGCCGGGACCATAGGTTACTGGCCGAGGGGTGACGCCCTCTGCATCTACCCCAAGGACACGGCCCCATACGGGCAGGTTAACAGGGTGGGCGAGGTACTGGAGGGCCTGGAGCTGTTCCAGGGCCTGAGAAG
>DASWLJ010000258.1:0-3142 GCA_036396185.1 Bathyarchaeia archaeon
TCAGCCGCGCGCCGACGAGGCCCGGCGTCTCCGCGTTGATGACCCTCTGCGTCGCGTAGAAGCTGTTGAACTTGTCCGCCAGGTTGTTGGCGTAGGCCGTGACGTCCCCGGGCTGCAGCTCATTGTAGGCTCCCTCGAACACCTCCGGGAAGTGGGCCACTATGTTCACCAGCTCCCTCTCCTTGAGGTCGGTTAGCTGCCTGTAGTCGGGTTTGGGCTTCTTCTCTGCCTTCTTGAGTATGTTGCAGGTTCTGGCGTGACTGTACTGGATGAATGGGGCGCTGTTGGTGTCGAAGTTAAGCGCCTTACCCCAGTCGAAGACCACGGTCTTGTTTGCGTCCACGCTGAGCAGCGTGTACTTCACTGCGCCGTAGCCCACCATCCTGGCGATGTCCCTGCGCTGCTCCTCGGGGAGCTCCGGCGTCCGCTTGTTCACCTCATCGAGGGCCAGCTCCGTGGACTTGTTCACCACGTCCAGCAGGGTGATGTATCTGCCCAGGCGGCCGCTCATCTTGCCGCCGGGGAGCTTGACTAACTCGTAGCCGTAGTGGAGCTGGTTGTCACCCATGACGCCCTTCCCTATAGCCACGAGGGCTATCCTCAGCTGCAGCTGCGCCAGGGCCTGCTCCTGGCCTATGACGTTGATGACCTTGTCTACCTGCCCGAACTTGTGGATGCTGTACGCTATATCCCGGAGAGTGTAGAGGGTCGTACCATCTCTACGGACCAACACGAGGCGGGGTATCTCGTGGGCCTCGTTGAGCCCCCACCTCGCCTTGAGGCCGTAGTCCCGGGCGACACCGTCACAGTCGAGGACCAGGGCGCCGTCGTCCACCTCCACGTAGGGCGTGTTCTTAAGCGCCCCAAGCACCGCGTCTGCCTTCCTGTCCCAGACCAGGTCGCTCTCGAAGTCGAAGGCGTCGTACGTTATATCCATCTCGCCGAGGCTCTGCTCGAACCCGTCTAGGCATATTTGGACGAGCCGCCTCACGGCCTTCACGGTCTCCGGCTCGTTGTTCTCGTAGGCCGTGTTCACTTTGACTATCTCGGCGGCCGGGTCAGGCACCTCGCCGATCTTCTCCTTAAGCGCGTTGAATATGGAGGGGTTGCTGCTCCGCAGGTCCTCGGCGGCCTTCTGGAACTTCTCCAGCTCCTCCTGGAGCTCCGCCACCTTGAAGATGTTCTCCTCGGCCTCAGCCTCCTTGAGCTCCCTCTCCACCCTGAGGAGCTCAACGTTGACGTTGACGCCCGCGTATATGGCGCCCACGAAGAGCTCCCCGCGTATGTCGGGCTTGGGTTTACCGAGGAGCATCCACCCGAACGCGGCGAGGGCCACCTGCCTCCCCATGTCGTTCACGAGGAAGTGGACGGTTGTGTCGTGGCCCCTCTTCCTCACCAGGTTGGCGAGGCAGGCGCCCAGTATCGAGTTGCGGGCCGTCCCTATGGTTATGGGGTGGATGGGGTTGGCTGAGGTGTGCTCCACCATAACCTTCTGCGGCTCAGGCGCCTTGAGGAACCCGTACTCGCCGTCCAGCTTCGCCGCCGTCTCCAGCACCAGCCTCCCGTAGTTGCCTGTGTCCGCGTGGAAGTTGACGTACCCGTTCAGAGCCTCAGCCTTGGACACAAGCGAGGCTTTGCCCGGTTTAACGTGCCCAGCGATGCTCTCCGCTATGCTCTTCGGGGACTGCCTCAGCTCCCTCGCCAGCTGGAAGCACACGGGCGTAGATATGGCCCCCATCTCGGGGCTTGGGGGTTCACTGAACTTGGCTTCTGGCAGCTCGGCTCCGGGGTAGGCCGCGTCCAGGGCCTCCCGGAGGAGCGCCTCGCATTCTTCTCTTAGCTGCGCGAGGGGATTCACTTTTTTCACCTTGTTGGCGGGCCCGGCAGGATTCGAACCCGCGATCTCCGGCTCCGGAGGCCAGTGCATTATCCACTCTGCTACGGGCCCGCACAGATAGAGACTAAGGGCATCTCATTAAAGCATTTCTCAACCGCGGGAACTCGCAAATAGTATATCCTCATGGGGTATCTCAAAAGCTATGACCGTTCACATAACGAGCCCTGAATCCTTCTTCGGGTTCAAGCTGGGCAGCGACAGGATGATCGCTCACTGGGACCTGATCGTGGAGTACTTCAACCTGCTAGGCGGGGAGAGCGACCGCATTAAGGTCGTGGACGTTGGGCCCTGCACCGAGGGGGCCCCGTTCCTGCTGGTGGTCATCTCCTCCCCCGGGAACCTCTCCCGCCTTGAGGAGCTGAGGGAGCTCAACCTACGGCTGAGCGACCCCAGAGGGCTGAGCGAAGATGAGGCTGAGGCGCTCATAGCCGATGGGAAGGCCGTGGTCTGCCAGTCCATGAGCCTCCACGCCAGCGAGATAGCGCCGGCCCAGATGGCCCCGGAGCTGGCCTACGAGCTCCTCAGCGGCGAGGACGAGGACACCATGCGCATCCTCGACAACGTGGTGTTCCTCATGGTGCCGTGCTTCAACCCGGACGGCCAGATGATGGTCGCCGACTGGTACGAGAAGTGGAAGGGGACCGAGTACGAGGGCTGCGACCTGCCCTGGCTGTACCACAGGTACGGAGGCCACGACAACAACAGGGACGCGTTCCAGGCCAACATGGTGGAGTCCAGGTACATGGCGGGCATACTCTTCAGGGACTGGGTGCCGCAGGCGTACGTGGACCACCACCAGATGGGCGGCTTCGGCGCCAGGTTCTACATTCCGCCGTACACGGAGCCCCTGAGGCCCTACGCTGACCCCTTGGTATACTGGGAGCACATGTGGTACGGCGGCCACATGGCGACCCTGCTGGAGCAGAGGGGCAAGGAGGGCGTCATCGCGGGCGGTTCAACCTTCCCTGCTTGGGGCCACCTGGGGTGGCACCGCATCACCAACCACCACAACATCTGCGGGATGCTCACCGAGACGGCTAGCGCCAAGCTGGCTACCCCCATCCACGTCCAGCGCGACCAGCTCAAGGGCAACCACTTCAGCTTCCCCCAGTACATCCCCCAGGTCAACTTCCCCCACCCCTGGGCGGGGGGCTGGTGGAGGCTCCGAGACATGGTGGAGCAGATCAAGGTCTCGGCGTGGGCCACGCTGGACCACGCTGCCCGCAACAGGGAGACCGTGCTGAG
>DASWLJ010000259.1:0-3342 GCA_036396185.1 Bathyarchaeia archaeon
CTGGGGGCTAGTCTCTGGTGCGCGCTCCCGTGGTGTAGTCCGGTCAAGCATTTCGGCCTTTCGAGCCGGGGAACCCGGGTTCAAATCCCGGCGGGAGCACCAAACAACATAAATCAAAACGCGCCTCCGAGTATCCGTGGCCACCAAGAAACCCGAGGACAGCTTCAACCAGATGGCTCCCATATACGACAGGTATCGCGAAGTCGACGCCCAGGTCCTCGAGTACCTGTCCCGGCGGATGAAAGCTAGGGCATCGGGACGCCGCCAAGCGCTGCTCGACATCGGCTGCGGCACCGGCAGCTACTCGATACAGCTCGCCGAAACCTGCAGCCTACAGGTTACGGGCGTCGATGTCTCAGAGAAGATGCTGAACCAGGCCAGGGAGAAGCATCCCTCAGGCGTCTGGCTGCTGAAGCCCATAGAGGAGGCTGGGTTCAGCGACGGTTCCTTCGACCTCATCCTGATGAGCTACGTTATCCACCACCTGAAGGATTACCCGAGAACGCTGTCAGACTGCCACAGGTACCTGAGGCCAGGCGGCGCACTGTTCATAGTGACGGACAGCCACGAGCAGTTCCGCAACTCCTACTTCCATCGACTAGTGCCGAGGATACAGGAGATCGATTTAAACAGGTTCCCCGGCATCGACACACTTTGCGATGCGTTGACTAGGATGGGCTTCAAGGTCGACGTGACGGAGCTCTCCAAGAGAACGACCGTGTCCTCCAGCCGGGACGTCGAGGTCTTCTTGGAGAAGATTCGCCGCAGGTACGTCTCTACTCTGACCTACCTCACCGACGACGAGTTGGAGACGGGGGCTCGGAGAGTCGAGGAGTACCTGCTGAACGAGCTGAGGAGAGGACCGGTCGTGGAGGACAGGGTGAAGACCTTGATCGAGGCATCCAAGCCCTAGCACAATTATAAGCCCAAGCAACGTCTAGGATGCGATGAAGCTCACAGCCGCGATTGAGACTGGGACCACCGGCCTCTGGTATGGGCGCATCACCGAGCTCCTGGGCACACACGCGAGAGCCCCGACGAGGGCCGGCGTCCTCGACGAACTCCAATCCGAGCTGCTGTACCACATTGAATGGCTGAGGCGCCACCGGGAGAAGCCGCCTAGAGTCTCACATACAACTCTCAACGTGTCTGAGGAGGTAACAGGCATGGGCCTACTGGGCGAGTCCGGCGGCGAGGTGGCCCTGTTCAGGTACGACATGGAGCTCGTCACCGGGAAGCTGCTGGACGACTGCGTCAGGTGGATGAGCCACAACAGGGCCGACCTGCTGGACCAGGTCCGGGACCTGCCTGCCGAGACCATGGCCCACGTGCCCCCCGGCAAGAAGCGGAGCATAACCCAGATACTGGGCCACATCTGCAACGCCGAGGAGTGGTACGTGTCACGCCTCGGCCCCGACGCCGACGCAGTCTACGAGTCCAGCCTGGGCATGAGCGTGAAGGAGGCCGACGCCCTCCCCGCATTCGAGCGCCTGGAGACGGTGCGCCGCGGATGCGTTGAGGCGCTGAGGCGGCTCGTCCCCTCCAGAGGCGACCGGGTGTTCACCAGGGCGCAGTACACCTCTTACCCCGACGAGAGGTGGACGGCCCACAAGGTCCTCAGAAGGTTCCTCGAACACGAGCGCGAACACATCTACAACATACGGGACTACCTAGGCGTCCCGCCGAGGGACCCCTGGTTCTCAAATTCTATATAGCCTCGGGCCCCCTGTATCCCACCGTGAACACCGTGACCGTCGTGGAAACAGCCAAGGAGCTGATAAGGTTCGACACGAGCGGCCCACCCGCCAAGGAGCAGAAGTGCGCCGAGTGGATCAGGGACTACCTCGAGGACCTGGGCGCGGAGACCCGCCTGCAGGTCGTGGACAAGGACAGGGCTAACGTGGTGGGGAAGCTCGGGAGAGGCAAGGACCCGGGCCTGGTGCTCTCCGGGCACATCGACGTTGTACTCCCCGGAGACCTGAGCCTATGGAAGGTGACCCAGCCCTTCGACCCCGTCGTCAAGGACGGGAAGCTCTACGGCAGGGGCGCATGCGACATGAAGGGCCCCGACGCATGCATACTCCAGGCCATCAAGGAGCTGGCCAAGAGGCCACTGAAGAGGCAGCTCAGCGTAGCCTTCACGGCAGGCGAGGACACGGGCGGATGGTACGTCGCCCGGGTCCTCGGCGAGAAGCTGATCACCAGGGAGGATGCCCAATACGGCGTCATACCCGAGCCCAGCCTGATGGAGATCATCCCCGTCCACAAGGGCGGAGGCGGGGCCGAGGTCCTCATCCACGGCCGGGCCGCCCACAGCAGCCGGCCGGAGCTGGGCGTCAACGCCAACCAGAAGGCAGCCGACTTCCTCATGGCTCTAAGGCAGCTGCAGGCCGAGCTCAACAAGACGAGGCACCCGCTGCTCGGGCCATCCACCGTTGAGTGCACCATGATGACGGGGGGCTTCAAGGCGAACATCATCCCCGACCAGGCTAGGCTGACCATCAACACGAGGCTGATCCCCGCCCACGGCGACCCAGCCGTATCAAGGAAGTGGTTCACTGACATCATCGATAGGCTCGGCAGACGCGACCCCCAGTTCAAGGCCGAGGTACTCAGCCACAGGGCCGGGGAGCCCCTGAACGTGCCCCTGGACAGCGCCATCGTCAACACCCTCAAGGGCATCCTGGGCACCGAGCCCGCGGGCGCACCCTACTACACGGAGGCCGTTGACTACACGAGGGCAGGGATACCCACAGTCATATGCGGCCCGGGGAGCATCGACCAGGCCCACACCCCCGACGAGTACGTCTCGCTGGAGCAGCTGGACAAGGGCGTCGCGGCCTTCAAGGAGACTATAAAAAGAGTCTGTCTCTAGTCACCTTATTTTTTATCGTCTAATTAGAATACACCAAGTAAACATTCATTATGAGAGATGATTTGCCCCCTTATTCTCAACACCGTAGAATAACCACAACCTAATAACCCATCGATAATAACTTATATAAACACAGAAAATACTACTAGTATCAGGCGAATGATATGAGTGACGTAAAATTCGATTTAAAGCCGGTGGACAAAAAACCTTCAAGAAAATACAGGAAAGGAAGCAAGTACGACCCTATCATTGACAGCTTCCTAAAGAGCAGTCACGACCTTGTAAAGGTTGATGTACCAGGGAAAGACGCTAACTACCTGAGAACACAGCTCAAGAAGAGAATTGACGCTAGAGACATTCAGAGCAAGATCGAGGTCTCGGTTGTCAACAATATAGCCTACCTTGAAAAGAAGTAAGTATTTACCTCTTTTCACTATATTTTTTCATTCAACTGATCAAAGTATTCT
>DASWLJ010000260.1:0-3630 GCA_036396185.1 Bathyarchaeia archaeon
ACCCACGAATCTGTCAACCACAGGGACCGTGGCCAGCCAAGGCGTCAGCTCAACCATCTCGTCGAAGAAGGCCAGGAAGCTGAAGCCCGCGCAGACCACCACGAAGGCGTCGCGCGCCGCCTTGCTGAAGACGGCGCCCATGCGCTCGTCGTAAAGCTTCTCCCACTTGAGGCCAACCACGAAGCTGAGGCCGATGCCCGCGCTGAGTCCCGACATCAGGTCGCCCGTGATGTATCCGTACGTCACGGCTCCCGCCACCATCATGGCGAGTCCCAGCCACATGACCAGTCTCCCTGTCTTCTTGTCCTGTATGGGCTCCTCGCCTGCCAGCCGTCTACTGAATATGGCTCCCAGGACGGTGCCCATGGCCAATCCGATGGTGTAGTTCCCCATGAAGTAGCCCCACACGAGCCCCAGCAGGAAGCCCATAGCCCAGCCCGCGACTCTCTTCGTCTGCTTATCCATCTGCAACTCACTTCACCTTGTAAACTACTTCTAACGTAAGGTATTTCTAACGTAAGATATTTTTAACTTTTTCGGATCACCGGTTACGGAGAGACGCCAGGAATAGCTTGGATGCAGGAGAAACCAGATAGATCAGGCTATCCAGCGCCGTAAACTCCCCAGAAGTGACGGACCTCCATGTCCTCAGGGCTCTCAGTGCCGTGGCCTCCCCTGCCCGTCGCAGGGTCCACGTGGGTGCCGTGGTCCGGCAGGAAGGCTATCGCCCTCCTGTACCCTGCCCAGTCCCTGCTAAACGCCTCGCTGAGCCTCTTGAACGATTCTAGGTGCCTCCTGAAGGCTTCCAGGGCCTCCGGGCTCGTGGGGGTGGTCCTGTGCATCACGTCGTCGTACTCCTGGTTGTACGCCAGAACCATGTCTGCGCCGCCCTCCCCCAATAGTTCAAGTGCGCGTTTTTCCACGTTGGGGTCGTACTCCTCCGTGTAGTAGTCTATGGGCCGCTCAAGGAAGATGAGGTCGACACTGCAGCCCTTCACGGCGACGATGGCGACCCGCTTACCTGCCTCTGCAAGGGTGTCGAAGAGGGTGAGGCACCTGAGCACAGGTTTCTCGTACTTCCTGATGCCGTGGCCCTCCGGCGTCAGCCCCGTGAACATGCTGCCGTAGCAGACGGGCGTGTAGCTGGGGCTCATAGCCCTCATCTCCACCTGGATGGGCGCCGCGTCCAGCACCTGCCTGAACTCGTCCATGTGTGCCTGGTACAGCCACTCGCCGACGGCGTCGGGGGCGTAGAGGAGGAGCTTCTCCACGGGTCTACCAGACAGCCGCCCCTCGGCCGCCCTCACCACCTCGGCCACGGGCCTCGATGAGACGCCGGCGGGCGGGGGCACCTTGAAGAGGGAGCACACGGTGGGCGTCACAGACTCGATGCCATACATGGGTACTCAGACGCGGCTCGGTAGATAACAGTTGAGAAGAAAAATGAAAGAAAAAGGGGTGTCTTACTCGATGAGGTAGACGATGTAGACGCTCACGGTCACCGTCAGGCTGCCTTCCAGTATTGGCGTGGGCGCGTAGCTGCTCTTGGCAGACTCGGCCACCGCGTCGGTGTACTGCCTCGACGGGACGTAGCTGCTCTCGGATACGCTCTGCACGCCCGAGATGCTGATGCCCAAGGTCTCGGTGATGACGTCGGCCTTGGCCTGCGCATCCTGGATGGCCGCCACGTAGGCGTTGAGCTTCAGCTCCTCCATCTCAGCGTCGCTGAGCTGGAAGCTGATGCCGTCAACCCTGTTGGCTCCAGCCTCGCCGGCCGCGTCGATGACGGGGCCCACCATGTCAAGGTCGCTAAAGGTGACCTGGACCAGGTTGGTTACCGTGTACCCCTTGAACACCTGGCCTGCCTCGGTCCAGTCGTACCTGGGGTAGACGCTGTAGCTCACAGTCTGGATGTCATCCTCTGTGAGTCCGAGGTCCTTGAGGGCGGCTATGATTGCTGACATGGCCTCCGCGTTGTCCTGTATGGCCTTCGTGGCGCTGAGGTCCTCAATCTGGACGCCCAGGGTCACCGTGGCCTCGTCCGCCGTGGCAGAGGCGCTTCCGCTGCCTGAGATGCTCAGAGTCTTCGCCTGGGGCTCGGTGCCCTGGTAGGTGAAGGCCTCTAGGCCCAGGGATGTGCCGACGCCGCTGGGGAACCTGATATCCCCCGGCATCTTGATGGTGGACTCCGGCAACGCGCCGGGCTTGTAGGCTGCTATCGCGCCAGCCATGATGATGCTTAGGCATATGGCTGTGACCGCGTATACTTGCTGTGACTTGTTCATGTTTGGTCAAGGATAGCATAGCGTAGGCGGCTAATATACCCATCAAATAGAACAGGTGTTCAAAGCCTTAGAACGCTAGTAGTCGTGGTACGTCTTGTAGTGGTCGTATATCTCCTGGGCCCTCTCCTTGAGCTCGCCGCCCAGGCTCTTGTCCTTGAGGGTGGTGGCGCCGTGGTACCCGAGCCTGTGCTTCAGCCAGTAGTAGTCCTCAAGGAGCAGGGCGTACTCCAGCTCGAACTCCATGGCGTTCAGGTGGGCCTCGTAGACCTTATCCTTGGGCCCCTTGCTGTGGGTGTCCTCGCCCACGGGGACGCCCAGCCGCTTAAGCTCGCTGACCTCCACGACCTCGTGGAACATGAGGTACTCGTTGCCTATGATGTCCCTGACCGTCACGGCTAAGCCGTGGTGGGTGTCCCTGGAGATGTACCCGTAGAACTCGTCGGCCGTGCACTCTGCCACATCGTACTCCAGCTCCCCCAGTATCTCGTTAGTCTGCTCCAGCCTGTACTCTATGCTCTCCTTCAACTCGTCGAAGGTCGGCGGGTTCATGGATGGTAATGGGCTCATCCGTGTTTAAAATTGTGGGTTAGATGGAGGCCGGGGCTACTTCTTGGGGGTGGGGATGTGCCAGTCGTAGCCCCTCTCCGTGACCACGTACTCGGGCCAGGGCAGGTCGATGGGAGGGTCCCAGGAGGGGTCCAGCTGCGGCGGCTCATACTCCTTGGCTATCCGGCTCCTCCACTCGTCTTGGCACGCCTTGAGCTTCGCCGGGTCCTCGGCCAGGTCCAGGAGGGTCCCGCAGATGGCCTTGCCCGCCGTGTATATGGTGCGGTCTATGGGGCCTCTCATACCGCCCAGTGCCACGTGGGGCCACCTAGGCAGCCTTACGCCCTTAACCGTCACCTGGGGCCTGTAGACCTGCACCCAGACGGCCGGGCAGTGCCACATGAACTCCACGTAGTCGTCGCTCCCGTGCTTGCGTTGGTGGCTGGGTATTGCGCTGCGCCAGGCCTTCTCCCACTCCTCGGGGGGCGTCAGCTTCTCGTTGAAGGGCTCCTTCTGCTGCGGGTAACCCAGGCCCTTGAGGACCTCGTTCGCCTTCTTCTTGTCCTCCGCCGTGAACTTTGGCGGGCCCACCAGCTCCAGGTTCTCGTAGGCCAGGTCGGCGAGAGCCTTGTTGAATAGGCCGGTGCGCTGCCGGGTCACCCACCGAACCGTGACCTTGGTGCCGGTCATCTTGGCCACCTGCTCCGCGTTGTTGGTGAGCACCTTGGCTATCTGCTCCTGCTGAACCAGGCTGGGGCTCCTGAACGCGTACTGGATTATACCGACCCTGGGGGGCAGG
>DASWLJ010000261.1:0-1605 GCA_036396185.1 Bathyarchaeia archaeon
ATCTCTACCTGCTGGAGCCCGGGGCGTCGTCCACATCAGAGATTGAGTACAGGATAATGAGGCACCACAGCGTCAAACCAAGTGAGTCAACGGCCAAGGCTCTACTATCCGGGATAACCTTCGATAGCAGGCACTTCTCCATAGGGGGGGCGGAGACGTTCAGAGGGGCCGCGGAGCTGCTGGACATCGTGGGTGACATTAGTGGGTTAAAGGACCTCCTGACGAGCCCCATGGAATACTCCGAGAAGGTGGCCCGCCTGAAGGCGGGGCAGAGGGCCGAGGTGGCGTTGTACGGTCGCTGGGCCGTGGTCTTCAGCCACTTAGGCTCGTACCAGTCCTCAGGCGCCAGGGCTCTTATCTCCCTTGGGGCGGACCTGGCCGCCGTCGGCGGGGAGGAGAAGGGCGAGGTCAGGGTGAGCTTGCGCTCAACCAACGAGTTCAGCGTCCTCACGGGTGTCCACCTGGGTGACTTGGCGTCCCAGCTGGGGGCGGAGTTCAGTGGCTCGGGGAGCGGCCACCCGACGGCTGCGGGTGTTAACTGCACGGGCTCCCTAGACGCCTTCAGGAAGAGGTTCTTCGAGGTCATCAAAGGTAAGCTGGAGCAGCAACAAGTATTATAGGCATAACTATTATATCCCCAGGGGCTTCCATTATCGAAACCCCTAGATGCGAGGGCGGACACGTTGACGATTATAGAGGTGCGGGACCTATCATACACCTACCCTCACTCCTCTAAGCCGGCTCTCCGAGACGTGAGCCTAGACATCGATCCGGGGGAGTTCATCCTGCTGACGGGCCCCAGCGGGTGCGGCAAGACCACCTTCTGCAGGGCCCTCAACGGCCTGATACCTAAATTCTACAGCGGCGAGATGAAGGGCACCGTCAAGGTCGCTGGCCTCGACACCAGGGAGAACCCCATTATGAGGCTGGCCCAGTGTGTGGGCCTCATATTTCAGAACCCTGACAACCAGATATTCGCCCTCACGGTGGAGAAAGATATAGCGTTTGGCTTGGAGAACCTGGGCGTGCCCAAGGAGCAGATGCTCAAGGAGATAGACTGGGCCACGGAGAACACGGGCATCCAGGCTCTAAGGCAGAGGGCTACACACGAGCTGTCCGGGGGCCAGAAACAGAGGCTCACGATAGCCTCCATCCTCGCCATGCACCCCCAGATCATCGTGATGGATGAGCCCACCGCGTTCCTCGATCCCGTGGGCGCCGAGCGCATCTTCGGCGTCCTTGGGAAACTCAACGAGGAGTACGGCATAACCATCCTGCTCATCGAGCACAGGATGGACCTCGCGTCCAAGTACGTGGACCGGATAATAGTGTTCGACGGCGGCGGCGTCGTGAGCGATGGCACTCCGTCAGATGTATTTGGCGACGAGTCCATCCGCCTCCTGGGCGTGGGAACGCCGAGGGTCCTGGAGCTCGCGCGGAGGCTCAAGGCGAAAGGATTGAGGCTCGACAAGCTGCCCGTCTCAGCGGGGGCCCTCTACGAGTCACTGAAGCCCTACATCTCGGTGACGCACTCAGAGCCCGCCTCGGACATGAGCTCACTGGACAGCTACGCCGGAGAGTTCCACCACAAGCCGGTGATACAGG
>DASWLJ010000262.1:0-12093 GCA_036396185.1 Bathyarchaeia archaeon
CCCAGCTCCAGTATGGCGGGGTCCAAGGCCAGCGCGTCCTCTGCTTTGACGCTGCTGGGGCTCCCAGAGAATATTATGCCCTTGACGCTCATCACGGAGTTCAGGGCCCTGACCTCGTCGGCGGTGGCGTCACTGGGCAGAATCTCACTGTAGACGTTCATCTCCCGGACCCTGCGGGCTATGAGGTGGCAGTACTGGCCCCCGAAGTCGAGGATGGCTATGCCGTCTGGTGGGCTCTGGGGAGTCATGTTATGCATGGCGTCAATCCATGCTTTAATGTTTTTGTTAAACGAACGTGCAAGATTTAATGGTTCTTGCACGGATAATCCAGCACGGTTTAATTGTTTCGGCTCCCCAGGTTGAACCATGGACAGGAAGATTCTTCAGTCCGCCAACGTCGTCGGGTTCATCGCCGTCATCGCTGTGAACGCGCTGGCCAGCGCCCTCCCTTTAAATAACGTTACCACGGCGGAGCTCAGCGATAGCTACCCCAACCTCTTTGTCCCCGCCGGCTACGTGTTCAGCATCTGGGGCGTCATATACCTCCTGCTCCTGGGCTTCACCATTCACCAGGCTAGATCAGCCCAAAGGGACAGCGAGTTCATAAATAAATTGGGTTGGCTGTTCTTCCTCAGCTGCGTCTTCAACTCTGTCTGGATTTTCCTCTGGCACTGGAGGTTGGTGCTGCCCAGCGTCCTCGTAATGTTCTGTCTCCTGGGAACCCTGATATTGATCTACCTTAGGCTGGACATCGGCAGAGGCACGCCCGGCAGGGACGAGAGGCTCTACGTGCACCTTCCCTTCAGCGTCTACCTGGGGTGGATCACCGTGGCGCCCATAGCCAACGTCACGGCCCTCCTCGTCTCGTGGGGGTGGCCGAGCTACGGGCCGGCGGCGGTGAACTGGACCATGCTGGTCATCGCCGTCGCCGTAGCCCTGTCCCTGGCCAACATCTGGCTGAGGCGGGACGTCGGCTACAACTTGGTCATTCTCTGGGCGTTGGCGGGAATAGCTGTGAAGCAGTGGGGCGTGGGCTTGGTGCCCTACGCCGCCCTGACGGGGGCCGCGGTGATAGCCGTGGGCCTCACCTGGGTGAAGCTCCTGTGGAGGCGGGGAGCCTAGGGTATCTCCCCTAGAAGCCTGTCCACGTCATCCTCCGTATTGTAGAAGTGGACTGAGACCCTCACGTGGTCCCCGTGGGCCTCCCTTCCTGTGACCTTAATCTTTTTAGCCTTCAGCTTAGCGGCCAGCTCCACAGCCCCCTCCTGGAAGTAGCTGACGATGGTGGACTCGGGCCTTGTGGTCCACACCCTCTTCCCGGTCTCCGATAACTTGTCGTAGAGGTGTCGTGAGAGGCCGAGGTTCCGTTTTTCTATGCGTCCTATGCCGAGCCTGCTCAAGTACTCTATGGACTTCTCCATGGCGTAGATGCCCTGGAAGTTGAGTGTCCCGTACTCGAACTTCTCGGCGGACCTCTTGTCCGACGCGTCCTCAGGGTTGTCACCCGCCCATATCTGGTTCTTCCAGCCCACCCTATCTGGGGTCAGCCCGGCTATGTTCTCCTCCCTGACCCACAGGAAGGCTAGTCCGGTGGGGCCCATCAGGTACTTGTATGGGGCGAAGGACACGTAGTCCACGCCGTCCTCCGCGTAGTCCACTTCCAGCGCTCCCACGGCCTGGGTGGCGTCCACCAGCAGCTTGGCTCCGTGTCTGTGGGCCACCTCGGCCACCTCCTTGAGGTTCATCTTGAACCCGTTGATATAGCTCACCTGGCTCACCTGAACGAGCTTGGTCCGGTCATCCACAAGCCTCTCAAGGTCAGCGACGTCGAAGTCGCCGCCTCGTGGCCTCCACACCCGGGGCTCCACCCCGTGGCTCCTGGTTGTGTAGGTGTCCAGGGGGTTGTGCTCCCACTCGGGGAAGACGACGTTGTCACCGCGCCTCCACCTGGTCCCGTTGACGACGATGTTAAGCCCCGAGCCCGTGCACATGGTGTACGCCAGCTCCTCAGGCTCGGCGTGTATGAGCCCGGCCACCATCCGCCTCACCTTCGCCGCTTTGGCCACCCACTCCTGCAGGATGGTGCTGTCCCCGGGGGGCCTGAACCTGTACCAGAGGTCGATGTACTCGTCGTAACCCTCCCTCACCTGCCTGGGCATGAGCCCCACGAAGGCGTTGTCCAAGTACGTCCACTCATCTAGGGCAGGGAAGTCCCCCCTAACCTTACCGAAGTCCACGCCACTGAATCTGCGCAGAGGGATAAGGCGTTTTCCGGCTAGATCGGCATCTTCATCTTCTGAGGCGGAAGCTCCTTGCCACTCACAAGAATCAGGGTCCTGGACCCCACGAGGGTCTTCTCGCTGGGCTCAAGGCCCACCCGTCTGCCGCTGGCCTCCTCCACGAGGAACGCCGCGTAAACCGCGAAGGGGCACAGGAAGCCGCCGGACACCAGCCTCTTGCAGCTGGCGCCGAAGACGCAGTCCCTGAGGTTGAACGTGAACTGCCCGTACCCCTCCATGGCAGCGGTGGCCTTCACGGCCATCCCGGCATCCTCCAGGAACTTGCAGTACCCGTCCAGGGTGGCCTCCACGTCGTGGATCCTTATCAGGGCCATCACGGGTACGCCGGACACCTTGTACAGGGCGTCCTTCATAAGCCCAACGAGGGTCTTGAACCGGGTCGCCGGCACTATCCCCGAGGTCACCTCAACGTATGCAAGGAAGATGTCGTGCAGGAAGACTCCTGCGTTGAACTTGGATCGGTCAAACCCAGGTGCCTCTAGAAGCTTGACGCTCTCGGCCGAACCCAAACAGGATCACGTGAACAGGAAGACCATTTGGATTAAACCATTATCCACCAGTGATACAGAACAGGGGCGCCGGACACAGCGCCGTCGAATGGGTAGATCTCACGTTTTGTGCAGCAACTTGAAACAGTGTTACGGTGGCGACAACCGATAAAGACTAAAATATTAATGAAAAGTTGGGAAAGGGTGCTACTCTTTGATCGTCTTCAGGTCTCTGACCTCGACGGCGCCAAGGTACATCTCGTTCAGCAGCGGGTGGTTCAGCAAGTCCTCAGCCTTACCCTCGTAGGTGAACCGGCCTCCACGCATCAAGTAGCTCCAGTCGCCCACGGCCAGGGCGCGTCTGGCGCGCTGCTCCACAAGTATGATGGGGAGCCCCGTGTCCTCGGCCATCTTCTCCAGCTGCCTCATGACGTCGTTCACAAGCTTGGGCATGAGCCCAGCCGTTGGCTCGTCCACCATCATCAGCTTGGGATCCCTCATCAGCACCATGCCCTCGGCCAGCATCTGGCGCTCGCCGCCGCTCAGGGTGCCCGCGGGCCTGGGGAGGAAGTCCTTTAGCCTGGGGAACAGGCTGAACACGAACTCCTGCTTGTCCTTGATGGCTGCTTGGTCCGTCTGGGTGTAGGCCGCCATCTTCAGGTTCTCCTCGACGGTGAGCCTGCTGAAGATGTTGCCCACTTGGGGCATGTAGCCTATGCCCATCTTAGTCCGCTCGTACGGGGGCAGCTTGTTGATGACCTTTCCCTCGAACACCACCTCGCCGCTGTACACTGTGCAGAGGCCCATGATGGCCTTGAGCAGGGTGGTCTTACCGACGCCGTTGGGGCCGACGATGATGGTCACCTCTCCGTGGGGTACCTTGAAGTTAAGGTCGTAGATGACGTGTATGGGGCCGTAGCCCACGTTCAAGTCCTTCGTCTCAAGAATGTATTTGTCGCTCATCTCACTCACCCAGGTACGCCTTGATCACCCGCTCGTCCTCGAAGACCTCCTCGGCGGTGCCCTCTGTGACCAGCTTGCCCAGGTCCATGGCGAAGACATGGTCCGCGTACTGGGCGGCCACCTCAAGCCTGTGCTCGATGACCATGAAGGTGATTCCCAGCTCGTCGCGGAGCCGCAGCACGTGGCTGAATATCTGGTGGCAGAGCACCGGGTCGATGCTGCCCACGGGCTCGTCCAGGAGTATGGTCTCGGCCCCCGACATGAGGGCGCGGCCGATCTCCAGCAGCTTGAGCTCGCCTCCGCTCAGGGTGTTAGCGGGCTTGTTCCACACGTGTTTGAGGCCCAGAACCTTCAGAAGGTCGGCTGCGCGCCTGACGGCGCTGACCTCGCTATCGATCCAAGTAGGTTTGAAGAGTGACAGGGCGATGTTCTCGCCTGCGTTCTCCGGCAGCGCGACCAGCATGTTCTCAAGGGTCGTGAGCCTGAGGAACGGTGAAGCGATCTGGAACGTGCGTACAAGTCCTCTACGCGCGATCTTGTACATCTCCTCGCCTGTGATGTCAGCGTCCCTGTAGTATATGTGACCCTTCTCAGGGTTATAGATCCCCGTAATGCAGTTGACAAGCGTCGACTTCCCGCACCCGTTGGGCCCTACCAGCAGGTAGATACCGCCCTCCTTGAGACTGAAACTGACGCCGTCGTTCGCAGCAAACTTGCCGAAGTACTTGTAAACGTCGTCCATTACCAGAATTTCCGACATGTCGGCATCAACTACCCATATAGCTTACAGAGTTAGTTTATATAATTTTTTAGACTTGTACCGGTAGATCGTGTAATGAAGGCAGTATTCACATTAAGTTCGTTGAAAACATGAAAAAAGGTAATCAAGGCTCGTCAGAGTCGTGTGGTCGACGAGCAGAGAAAGTTGTACCTGTTTACAGTACATTTCTCTTGTTGGTTAAAAGAAAAAGAAGAAAAAGTGGTGGTATTGTGCTATTGTTTTACCTTGGTGTGGGTGTGAACCCTAGGTACTCGATGTTCCAGGAGACGCTGTCAGTGATGGCGTCGTACAGACCATACACCACGTTCTGTACTCCTTCGCCGATGTCACCGTAGCCCCAGATCTGGTAGTTGGACCCAGCCCTGTCGCCGGCCGCGTTCAGCAGGTTCCAGCCGCTTGCTCCGAAGCTGTTGAAACAGGTCGTAGCCTGCAGCGGGATGATGTCGAGCGCGTCTGTCGACTGGGCTTCGAGCATTGTCTCGGTGATTACCCAGCCAATGTCATAGGAGCACGCAGAGTAGTAGCCGAAGGGCTGCGAGACGAGCGCGAAGTACCTGGCATACAGGTCATTGAACTTTACAGACTCCGCGGGAGCTGCAAGTGTGCTGTAGATGTGGAGGTGACTGGACTGTGTTGGGGCATCGTCGACGTGCTGCTGTGTCAGTGAGGTACCGTCGCTGCCGAACCACTTGACGCTGTAGACAGTGGGGAAGTCCTCCGCCTGGGTGACCATTGTCACGCTCTCCGAGAAGGCGATGACCTCGATTGCACACTTGTCTACACCGTACTGGGCTACAGCTGGGGCGAGCTTGTCCTCGGCCGACTGCAGGTAGTTGGCGAACTCCGTGGCCTCGCCGGCATACCTGATCTTTTCTAGGATCACGCCGCCGTTCGCAACGAAGTGAGGCTCAAAGAAGTTCATAATGCCGTCGGCCCATGCGTCACCACGGTAGATGCAGACCACGTACTTGACACCCATGCTCTGGATCATTCTGCTGATGGCAGGAGCCTGGATGGTATCGTCAGGGCACATCCTGTAGAGGTTGTCGTCCGCGATGGCCAGCAGGGGGCTCGTGCTGCTGCTGCTCCATTGGAGCATATCGTTGTCGTTGCAGTAGCTGAGCGCGGCAGACGCCATGCTTGACCAGCCGCCACCTATGAAGACGTTGATGTCCATGGACTTGAAGCCCTGGACCTTCTCAAGGTGGACCGCGGCCTGACCCGTTGCGTCGTCGATGAGGTACTGGAACTCCACATCGTAGCCGAGCTTCGTTGCGTACGCGTTGTAGTCGGTCTGCATTAGATCATGTACAAGTGCCGGAGCTGTCTCAAGACCCACAGTAGTGGAGCTGATGTAGCCGACCTGGACGGTCTTCCCATCTAGTGGCTGCACCTCAACGGTCACTGTATTAGTTACCGTTTTTGTGGGCATGGCAAAGTAGCCGACACCGCCTCCGACTATGAGTCCTACGACAAGTAGCACAATAGCTAGATTGTTACCTTTCATTTCCAATTCTTGCTTCACCTATTGGTTTGTCGCAGAGAGTAAATTCACTCCTTACACTATATAAGATTTTTACATGCTCTTATTTACTATAACTGAATATCTGTACCATTATTACAGTAAACCCCAATAATCAAGTTTTTTTAATAAAAAGCCAATAATATATTCCCTTTTACCGAACGCGTCACCGAATTATGAAAAGTATTATTAATCCATATCGTGACAACGCATGTGGGTTTAAACATGTTAATCCCCGCAATATGGTTGAACGCGTTAATCTTCGCTTCGGAGTTAACGCTTCTAAGCATCGGTTTTACTCTGACATACCTGACGGCGAAGGTACCCAACTTCGCACACGGAACATACGCCGGCATCGGCATCTACGTGAGCTTCACCTTCTCCAAGATATTGGGCATGAGCCCCTACATAGGCTACCCCGTTGCCTTTATCATCGGCGGAGTAGTCAGCGTCATCATCTACATGCTGGTAATCAACGTCTTGACGAGGATGGGTGGAGGGGCCATTGTCCTGACGATCTCAACGCTGGCTATACAGATTTTCCTCGGCGCACTAATTCAGATATACGCTTACTGGCTTCTGATGCGGTACGGCTCATACACCCAGATCTTCATGTTGAAGGATTGGGACTTCCAGATCGGAGACTTCCCCGGCATCTTCATCGTCTCGATGGGGCTGACCATTGTTAGCGTCGTGCTTCTACACTACATGCTGACGAGGACAAAGATCGGCGTAGCCATGAGGGCGACGGCGGAGGACCCCGAGTTGGCATCCGTGCTGGGCATCAACATCAACCAGATACAGGTATTCAGCTGGTTCCTGACCGGCGGCCTCGCCTGCTTGGCCGGCGCCATGATACCCCTCTGGTTCATGGCCACCACAACGTCCGGCTCCGCGATCATCACGAGCATCATGGCCGGTAGTCTGTTGGGTGGCTTCGATAGCGTGTACGGGGCAGTCGTCGGAGGGTTCCTTGTGGGCTTATCCGAGGTCATGCTCACCACATGGGGTCAGCAGATTATAGGCGTCTGGGTCGGCGAGTACAGGCCTCTGGTCCCCATGATCTTCCTCGTAGCCGTTCTCCTCATCGAGCCCAATGGGCTACAAGGAGCCTACAACAAGTTCAAGGCCTCTGAGACGGGCAGTAGGGTGCTTCAATCCATAGGGTTGAAGAAGAAGGAGGATTAAATGATGCTGCAAGACATAGCTTTCGGACTGTTAACCAGCAACGTGTCAGCCATCACCGGAACAAACAGGCTAATAGTCGACATCGCCATGTACTTCGGCCTGTTCGTCATAGTCGCCATGGCCCTGAACTTCCAGTACGGCAACGCAGGTATCCCCAACATGGGGTGCGCCGTGCAGGTCATCATGGGCGGCTTCACCGTTAGCGCCCTCACCACCAGACTGATCTTCATATTGGTGGCGGGCGCAGGCGTGCAGCTGCGGACGTGGGCCACTGACTATGACTGGGTTTATAACAACTTCTTCAACGTGGACTTGACGAACAAGTACCTAGCAACGAAGCCCATTCTCGGAATAAGCATGCTGCTCTTCAGCATAGCCGTAAGTATGGTCCTGGGTGCAGTCATGGGGTGGCTCATCGCCCTGCCGGCCATCAGGCTCAGGGCGACCTACCTGATGATCGTGCTCATCACAATGGCGGACGCGGCCCAGATCTTCGGAAGGAACGTCGTCCAAATCAGCGGAGGGACCCTAGGAATGTTCATACCGGACATCCTGAGGTGGTACCCTGGCGACCGAACCGTGGTGACCGCCGTTATAACCCTGTTCATCGGGCTTGTAAGCTTCTTCATATTCAGGACGATGCTGAACAGCCCCTACGGCAGGCTCATGAGGGCGATACGCGAGAACGAGGTCACCGTGAGCAGCGTAGGCAAGAACGTCATCGGCATCAGGAGGAACATCCTCATGTTCGCCAGCGGCATCACCGCCATCTCCGGCACGCTCCTGGCCTTCTACTTCAGCTACGTAGTGGAGGCCAACTACCAGCGCGCCTTCTGGACCTACTGGCCCTGGCTGATGCTGATACTGGGAGGCCCCGGCAACAACGCCGGAACCTTCCTGGGCTGCGCCCTAGTCACCGCCATGCGCCGCATCATAATCGTGCAGAAGTGGCTCATCGAGTCCCTCTTCTTCTTCCCCGTCGCCTACTTCGAGAGCGTACTCCTGGGAGCTCTGCTCCTCCTGGTCATCATGTTCCGCCCCAACGGACTGATACCGGAGAAGCTGCTATACATCCCGGGGGTAAACTACACCCAGATGGTGAGGGAGGACGTCAAGGTTGACTGGAGGAGCGCCCCCAAGGCGCGCGGGTCCAGCAGCGGAGTATCAGGGATGCTCCGCGCGCTTGGCCGCGGCAAGAAGGAGGCGGCCGAGTGATGGACTGGGACACCATCCTGTTCTGGGTGATGATCGCGCTATGGGTCATCATGCCTATCTTCATCGTCTGGGAGGAGCTCCGTGAGCGTAGAGCCCTGAGAGAGTCGGAGAGGGCCTCCGAGACGCTTGAAGCCGAGACGAAAAGCGAGTAAAATCCCTATTTTTTCTTTATTTTTACTATAAAAAAGATTATTGTATTGAGCTAGGCGCCGGACTCATTCTGTAGTGAGGGTGTAGTGGACTCCCACGTCGGCCAGAGCCTTATCGATCTTCTCGATGAGATCCTGGACCTTCTTCAGTGTGGGCTTATCGGTCCACTCGAAGACGAAGTCCGAGTCACCCAGCGTCATGCTCGCGTCGCTGATGATCTTCTGGGGCTCATAGCAGTCGGTGTAGGTCTGGGACAGGTTCTTCAGGTAGTTGTTCCAGTCCCTCTTGTCGCTCTGCAGCCGCGTCGGGTACGGCACACACTTGTGGCTGAACTTCACCTCCGTGGCCTTGGACATCTCCACGGCTACGCCCTCCAGAGCCCTGATGGCCTTCATGAGTGGCGGCCCATAGATGCGAACATAAGTCTTAGTCATGGTTATCGACAATGAAAGGTGTACGATGCGATAAAAAGCCTTTCCACACGCGCCCGGGCGGCGGAACGCCCATGAAAAGCGTTCAGCCTCGCTCGGGCTTCTCGGACGAGAGGCGCCTCATGAGGAGCCTGTACTTCCTGTACTTGTCGTCCATGGAGAACTTCGCGGGGTGAGGCGATATGGCCTCGCCTCCGCACTTGGGGCACGTCTCACGCAGGGTGTAGCCGCGGCACCTGGTGCAGCGGCGGAGAAGCCAGACCATCGCTGATCTACTCGCGGGTGAAGCTCACCGAGCCCTCAAACCCGGTCCACGCCTTCTGTGTGGACTTCACTACCTGGTCGAGGGCCTGCTCAGCCTTCTTGTAGTCTTCGGCTGTGAGCTCTATCCTGTACTTGGGGGCACCTAGGGTGTATATCTTGACGGCGGCGTCGTACTCCTGGGCGGCCTCCTCAGCCTTCATGAATGCCTCCTTTATGTCCATTACGCCGCTGTTGGACATGGACATGGCCTCGAAGACTCCCTGGATCGTGACGCCCTTGACTATGATCTTGTCCTGGGCTATGGCGGCGATGACGTCGGCTGCGCGTCCGGTCACTCCCGCCTCTGTTAACGCTTCGACGCCCTTCTTGGAAGCCACCTCCAGGCCCTCGTAGAGGCCCCCGTAGGTCTGGACGAGCTTCACGCCGTAGGAGTCGTATAGGTCCTCAAGGCTTGTGCCCAGCTCTTGGGCGGCCTGGGCTAGTAGAGTCTCCGCCTTCCTCGCCTTTTTCCAGCTCTCCAGCTTCTTCCTCTTCTCGTCCCTGCTGACTCTCCTGAGGCTGAGGTCCACCTGGCCTTTGCTGGTGTCTGTTCGCAGCACCTGCAGGACTACCTTCTGGTTGGGCCTGACGTGGTTCCTTATGTTGCGTACCCAGCGGCTGCTGATCTCCGAGATGTGGAGCAGCCCCTCCTTGTCCTTGTATTCGTCGAGGCTCACGTATGCACCGTAGCTCTCCACACGTTGGACGGTGGTGACGACGAGGTCGCCCACCTCGGGCCATTCTGGTAGTCCTAGACTCAAAACGTTCACCCTAACACAGCTATGACGGATGCGTTTATCTTGGCCTTACCCCCAGTGGGCTCGGCCAGAGTCTCGCCGCACGTCTGGCACTGTATTTTGGTGCTACTGTGACTGAATATTATCTGCTCGCTCTCGCAGCTGATGCACCTGACCCTGAGGAAGCAGCTTGTGGGCCTGGGTATGAGGTGCTCCCACTCGGCCATCTTAGGCTACCTCCGCCTTCTTGAGCCTGATTCCCTTCCGTTGGAGGGTGTAGCTGCACTCCTTGCACTTGAGCATCAGAGACGTCTTCTTTGTGACCTTGGCCTGGTTGTGCTGCTCAGGGAACTTCTGGCCGCCGTACCCCTTCTTCCGTATGGCCTGCCTGCGTTCACCCAGTTTGGCGCCGTGACGCTTACCAGCCTTGTAGATGGAGACGCTGAACTCGGTGTGGGTCTTACACTTGGGGCAGAAGGTCCTCAGTGTCTTTGGAATTTTCATGGCTCTATCTCAACCAGCTTAGCTATACCTCTCCTTATTAGGTTTACCGCATTCTGTCTTGGGATGCTCGCAACGTCCTCTGGCTTGAATGGGCCGTAGGCTTTCATGTCGACGCCCATTATGGCGGGGAGCTGCTGAAGGAATCGTACCACCACGAGGTCTGGCTCCTGAGTCTTGGCTGGAGGCTGAGGGGCCTCGGGGCGCTGCCTGGGGGCCGTGGGCGCTCTCACGGGTGGCTCGGCCTGCGGCGCGGGAAGCTCTGAGCCGTCCCTGTAGGAGGCGAGGAGGTTTCGCAGGTTGGCATGGAGCCTCTGCTCCTCTGGGGTGAGGGACTGGGCGTCGATGGGCTTCGCCTCCAGTTCGCGTCGCACGATCTTACTGAGCCTCACCTCGGTGAGCTCCTTGAGCATCTGGTTCACGTGCAGCCTCTCGTTCAGGGTTATCCTGCCTGTGAGGGTATCGGGGTCCACGGGAGCCCTGCTCAGCTCCTGGGCGTACTGCTTCATGTCGCGGATGAACTCGTCGTTGATGTTCTGGAGCTCCTCGGTCTCACGCTCCTTTACCCAGGCTCCGTGGAGCCTCTGGTACCTGTCGCTCATCTTGCCAGCCTCGCTCCCTTCTTGCACAGGTAGAACAGGGCGGCCTCCAGCGGCAGCTCAGCCGACTCGCCGCCGTAGGGCCCGTACCATTGGTCGTTTACCCTCATCCTGGGGGCGTTCCTGAACTCCAGCTTCACGGGGTCGCCCCTGATGACCGCGGCGCTGCTCAGGGGATCGTAGTCGGGTAACCCGCCGTAGGGTACTGTCTGGACCTGCCACCCGGTCTTGCCGTGAAGCGTGTTAGGGAGGCGGATGAGGCGGTGGATGTCCGTGGTGACCACGGTGTCGATCTCGGACGATTGTAGCTTCGCGGCCACACCCACTATGATCTGGAGGCTCTTAGGCTCTATAAGAGGCGTAACGTTGCTTGGGTGCTTCTCCATCAGTGTGCTCAGCACCTTCGACCTGCCCACAGTTACGGCCTCAATGGTTTTCGGGTTCACCTTGAGGTCCTTGAGCTGGTCCTCTGTGACCACGGACAGGTAGTCGTAGAGGGCGCGGGTGGTTCTCCCCCGCCAGCTTCCCTCTGCTTGGACCGACTTGGCTCCCCTGTTCCTCTGACTGAAGCCCTGATACTCGGCCTCAAGGCCGGTGGCCATTATGTAGTCCACGATCTCCCGGCGGGCGTGCTGGTCAAGCGTCTTGACCGTGCCGCTGTGTACGTGGACGTGGTAGCCCCGGTTACCGCTGAAGTTGGTGGTGATGTCCTCTGGTTGGACGCCGAAGTCCTGGATGAGGATGTCCAGTAGCTTCTGGGTCTCGTGTTTGGCGGCCTGGAGGCACCTCTCGCACAGCCAGGTCTCGGTCTGGAACTGGGCCTTTCCGCACTCGCACAGCTCTGGCGGATGCCCCGTGCCCTGCTTCCCGCAGTTCCTGCACACCCACTTGTCGTGCTCCCTCTGGCATGGGAGG